>DASUNK010000568.1:0-2038 GCA_036277195.1 Longimicrobiaceae bacterium
GATGCTGCGGAATGCCGTGGCAGGGCGGACGCATCCGATGTACCGCGCGGGGGCGGAACGCGATCTCGTTTCCGCCCAACGACTTGGAAAACCGGCCCTCCGGGCGGGCCGGCGCCGGTGTCACCCGGCGAGGACACGCCCCGGCGGCGGGGGGACAGGTCGCGCGCCGGGCGCGATCCCTGCAGGCCCCGTCGGGCTCGGTCCTCTCAATCAGGAGAACGAAGATGGCGAAGGTCGTCGACCCGGTCTGCGGGATGGAGATCGATGCCGAGACGGCAGCCGCGCGCATTGATCACGGCTCGCACGTGCACTACTTCTGCTCGACGGCGTGCCGCGACGCCTTCGTGGCGGACCCGGCGCGCTACCACGACACGCACCCGGCCCCGGCCGCCGCCGGGGCGGAGGGCTTTGAGCCCGAGCGCCACGAGCCGCCCCACACCACCACGGGGAAGTTCACCGCGCCGAAGTTCGGCTCGGCGGGGAGCGGCGGGCTGGAGTACGAGCCGATCCCCGAGCAGCACGACGACCGCTCCTGAGCGGCGGGGGTGCGGGCCTCAGAGCCCGTACTCCTTGAGCTTCTGCCAGAGGGTGGTGCGGCCCATCCCCAGCGCGGCCGCGGCCTTGGTGCGGTTGCCGTTGGCCTCCTCCAGCGCCGCCACGATCGCCTCGCGCTCCGAGCCGGCGTCCGGCGCCTGGTAGCGCCGCCCCTCGCCGTGGCGCGCGGCCTCGGCGCGGCGGGGCTCCGCCGCGGCCGGCTGCGGCCCCTCGCGCACCTCCTCGGGGAGGTGGTGGGGGAGGATCCGCCCCCCCTCGCAGACGATGCTGGCGTACTCCACCGCCGTCATCAGCTCGCGCACGTTCCCCGGCCAGTCGTAGGCGCGCATCACCTCCAGCGCCTCGTCGCTGATCCCCGGGGAGCGGCGGTGCGGCTCCACCCGCTCGTTCCAGCGCGCCAGCGCCGCGGCCGCCAGCGCGGGCACGTCCTCGGGGCGCTCGCGCAGCTCGGGGACGCGCACCTGGAACACCTTCAGCCGGAAGTACAGGTCCTTGCGGAAGCGCCCCTCCTCCACCATCGCCTCGAGGTCCTGGTGGGTGGCGGCGATCACCCGCACGTCCACCGTCACCGGGCGCGAGGTGCCCACCCGCACCACCTCGCGCTCCTGCAGCACGCGCAGCAGCCGCGCCTGCATCCCCGGCGACACGTCGCCCACCTCGTCGAGGAAGACCGTCCCGCCGTTCCCCTCCTCGAAGAGCCCCTTGCGGTCCGCCACGGCGCCGGTGAAGGCGCCGCGGGCGTGGCCGAAGAGCTCGCTCTCCAGCAGCCCCTCGGCGAGCGCCGAGCAGTTGACGGCCACGAAGGGCTTGCGGTGGCGCGGGCTCTCCTCGTGGATGGCCCGCGCGATCAGCTCCTTCCCCGTGCCGGTGGCGCCGCGCAGGAGCACGGTGCTCTCGGTGGGGGCCACCCGGGCGATGGCGCGCAGCACCTCGCGCATCTTGGCGCCCCCGCCCACCAGCCGCGCGGCGCCGGGGCCCAGCACCGGCTCGCGCCGCGCCAGCACCGAGCGGATCTTGGAGCGCAGCAGGGCGTTGTCGCACGGCTTGGTGAGGTAGTCGTCGGCGCCGAGCTTGAGCGCCTGCACCGCGCTGTCCACCGTGGCGTAGCCGGTGAGCATCAGCACCGGCACGTCGTTCCCGGAGGAGCGCAGCTCCTCCAGCACGGAGAGCCCGGTGCGCCCCTCCATCTTGAGGTCCAGCAGCACCATGTCGTAGTGCCCGCCGCGCAGGTGCTCCAGCCCGGCGGCGCCGCTGGGGGCGGCGTCGACCACGTACCCCTCGTCGGAGAGGAGGGCGCCGGTGCCCACGCGGAAGGCACGGTCGTCGTCGATGATCAGGATGCGGGCGGGGTCCGCCGCCGCGCTGGTCGCGTTCGCCATCGGCTCCGGTCGCTCGGGTTTCACACCGCCGCCGGCTCGGCGGCGGGCTCGGCCTCGCCCGCCCCGGCCTCGGCCAGCGTCTCGTCCAGCGTCTCGCGGGGGAG
>DASUNK010000569.1:0-2807 GCA_036277195.1 Longimicrobiaceae bacterium
TCGCACTTCGCACTTCGCACTTCGCACTTCGCACTTCGCACTTCGCACTTCGCACTCTCGCACTCACCCCAGCCCCAGCATCCTCCCGCCCTGGTACACCAGCAGCGCCGAGACGTACGCCAGCGCCAGCATGTACGCGAACTGGAACGCAGCCCAGCGCACCCCCGTCCATCCTCCCCCTGTCTCGCGCACCACCACCGCCACCGTGCTCATGCACATCATGGCGAAGACGTAGAACACCATCAGCCCCACCGCCACCAGCGGCGTGTACACCAGCGCGCCCGTGCCCGCGTGGCGCTCCGCGCGCAGCCGCCCGCGCAGCCCGGCGGAGCTCTCGTCCGCCGCCCCCACGCCGTAGATGGTGCCCATCGTCGCCACGAACACCTCGCGCGCGGCGAAGGAGCTCGCGATCCCCACTCCGATCTTCCAGTCGTACCCCAGCGGGCGCACCAGCGGCTCGATGCCGTGCCCCACCCGCCCCAGCAGGCTCCCCGCCAGCTGCGTCTCGCGCGCCGCCTCGTCGCTGGCGCCCGGCGCCGGCTCCGTCTTGGGGAACGCCGCCAGCGCCCAGAGCAGGATGGAGAGCGAGAGGATGATCGTCCCCGCCTTCTTCAGGAAGAGCCCCGCCCGGTGCGACACCGAGAGCGCCAGGCTGCGCGGCCGTGGCAGCCGGTAGGGCGGCAGCTCCATGATCATCGGGCGCGCGCGCCCCTTCAGCAGCGTCCGCTTGAAGAGCGCCGCCATCGCCAGCGCCGTCAGCGTGCCGAGCAGGTACATCGCCAGCAGCGTCACCCCCTGCAGGTTGAGCACGCCGGCCACCGCGATCGGCGGGATGAAGGTGCCGATCAGCAGCGTGTAGATGGGGATGCGCGCCGAGCAGCTCATCAGCGGCAGCACCATGATGGTGGCCAGCCGGTCCTTGGGGTTCTCGATGGTGCGGGTGGAGAGCACGCCCGGCACCGCGCAGGCGTAGCCGGAGAGGAGGGGGATGAAGCTGCGGCCGTGCAGCCCCACGCTCCTCATGAAGCGGTCCATGATGAAGGCCGCCCGCGCCATGTATCCCGTGTCCTCCAGGATGCCGATGAAGAGGAAGAGGATGGCGATCTGGGGGAGGAAGACCAGCACCGAGCCCACGCCGGCGATCACGCCGTCCACCAGCAGGCTCTGCAGGTCGCCGGGGGGGAGGGCGGCGGCGACGGCCGTGCCCAGCGTGGCGAAGAGTCCCTCCACCAGCACGATGAGCGGCTCGGCCCAGGCGAAGATGCTCTGGAAGACGAGCGCCATCAGCGCCACGAAGATGAGCGGGCCGCCCACGCGGTGCAGCAGCACGGCGTCCACGCGGTCGGTGAGCGTCCGCCCCCCCGCGCCGGGGCGGCGGACCGTGCGCTCCACCACCCCGGCGATCCAGCCGTAGCGCGTCTCGGCCTCCAGGCTGCGCGGCGCGATCCCCGCCGCCTGCACCGCGGCGCGCGCCTGCTCCACCGCCGCCTCCAGCCCGGCGATCCCGGCCAGGTGCGCCCCGGGCTGCTGCACCGCCAGCAGGCGGAGCGCCTCCATGGCCGCCGCCGAGGGCGAGAGCCCGCCCGCCTCCAGGCACGCCTCCAGCGGGCGGAGCGCCGCGGCGGACTCGGGCGGCAGCGCGAAGCCGCGCGCGGGGCGGGGAAGACCGGGCGCGCGCAGGATGGCCTGCTTCAGCACGTCGAGCCCCTCGCCGCGGGTGGCCACGGTGGCCACCACGGGCGCGCCCAGCTCCAGCGTCAGCTCCACCGGGTCCGGGTACTGGCCCGAGGCGCGGGCCGCGTCCACCTGGTTGAGGGCGATCACGGTGGGGAGCCCCAGCTCCAGCACCTGCGAGGCGAGGAAGAGGTTGCGCTCCAGGTTCTGCGCGTCGACGACGACCACCACCACGTCGGGTGCGTCCGCCCCCTCGCGGCGCCCGAGGAGCACGCCCAGGGCGATCTCCTCGTCCGGCGAGCTGGCGGAGAGGCTGTAGGTGCCGGGGAGGTCCAGCACGGTGACGGCGCGCCCCGAGGCCTCGTCGCGGTAGCGGCCCTCCACGCGCTCCACGGTGACGCCGGAGTAGTTGCCCACGCGCTGGCGCAGCCCCGTCAGCGCGTTGAAGAGCGTGCTCTTCCCCGTGTTGGGGTTGCCGATCAGGGCCACATGCAGCGCACCCTCGCCGCGCGCCGGGGCGGGCGAGGGTGCGGAGGGGGCGGGGAGCGTCCCCGCTTCGACTGCTTCCATCCTACTCCACCGTGATGTGCTCCGCCTCCGCGCGGCGCAGGGTGAGCATGAAGCCGCGCAGGCGGACCTCGAGCGGGTCGCCGAGGGGGGCGGTGCGGATCACCTCCACCGTGGTCCCGCGGATGAGTCCCAGGTCCCCGAGGCGCCGGACCGCGTCCGCGTCGCCGGCCACCTCGGTCACGCGCCCGCGCTGTCCGGGCGCGAGCTCCGACAGCCGGGGCAACTCAGCTCCCCAGCGGCAGCACCGTGATGGCCGAGGCCAGCGCCGACCCCAGGGCCAGCTTGGAGCCCTTCACCTCCAGCAGCATGCCGTTGCGCGAGTCGATGACGCGCACGCAGGCGCCCTCGAAGAGCCCCATGCCGCGCAGGCGGTGGGCCTCGGGGTGGGGGCAGTCCATGCGCAGCACCGCCGCCTGGCAGCCGTTGGCGCACGCCGCCAGCGGGCACTCGGCGCACCGGGCGGCCGGCGCGGGGTCCGCTGACTTCCTGGCGAAGAGGCGCTTGAGCATGGAGGCGGTTGGCGGCTGCGGCTGAGAATCAGTTTCAACGGCAGCGGGAAGATA
>DASUNK010000570.1:0-4229 GCA_036277195.1 Longimicrobiaceae bacterium
CCGACCTCGATTCCGCCGGCACCGCGCTCGGCGACGTGGGCCGCTCCATGCGCACCGCCCTCCCGGCGGGGTAAATCCCCGGCAAACGCAGAGCGCCCCGGCGAGCAGGCTCGCCGGGGCGCTCTGTGCCGAATCGGGTTCAGGCAGTCGGCGCCGGGCGGCACCAGTTCCACACCCCCGGGCGCAGGAAGAGCGTGTCCGGGTCGATCCCGCCGCGGCGCCCATAGGGGTCCGGCAGCCGCGGCCGGTTCCCCCGCTCCTCGGTCCGCTCGCGATCGATCTCGCAGACGGTGCGCTCCTGCTCGTCGGTGAGCACGGACTGCACCGCGTCGACCGCGTGGCGGTTGTTCGCGCCGATCTGCTGCATCACCTCGAAGGTGCGCGACTGCTCCTCGCGGGTGCGCGGGGCGCGGCGGCGGCCGCTGCTCCCGGTCCCCAGCAGCCGGCGCAGCTCGTCGTTCAGCTCGCGGTTGGCGTCCTGCAGCCAGGTGGCGAGCGAGTCGAGCTGCGTCACCTGGTCCGAATTGAGCGAGAGCCGGTCGCGCTGGCCCAGGAGGCCGAAGATCGGCGGCGGCGCCACGCGAAATCCCTCGGCACGGCGGAGCATCTCGACCGCGCTCACGGGCTGCTCCCCGGCCTGCGGCTGCGGCTCCGGCTCGGCGCGCTGGCCCCCGCACGCGGCGAGCAGCAGGAGCAGGACTCCCCCCAGTGGTCTCTTCATCGGAATCTCGCGAAGACGAATTGGTGGCGGCGGTTCGCCTCTGTGACACCGGAGCCGGCCGAAATGTTCACCTTGACCGGCGGCGGCTCCCGCCCGATCATCCCTGGCCTCCATCACTCTCCCGCGCCCCGGAGTCTCCCGTGCGACGCTCCGCCCATCTCCTCCTCCTCGTCCCCGCCCTGCTGGCGCTGCACCCCGCCGCGGCGGAGGCACAGCCGCGCCCGCGCGCCCGCGAGGCCGGCGTGGTGGTCGGCATCCTCCCGACCGGCCCGCTCAACGCCATCACCGACGTGGAGGGCGTGCGCGTGGGGCAGGTCACCGTCTCCGAGGGCGACTCGGTGCGCACCGGCGTCACCGCCATCCTGCCGCACCCGGGCGACCTCTTCCAGGAGCGCGTCCCCGCCGCCATCCACGTGGGCAACGGCTTCGGCAAGCTGCTCGGCGTGACGCAGGTGCGCGAGCTGGGCGAGCTGGAGACCCCCGTCCTGCTCACCTGCACCCTCTGCGTGTGGCGGGCGGCCGACGCCATGGTGGGCTGGCTCCTCGCCCGGCCGGGGATGGAGGAGGTGCGCTCCATCAACGCGGTGGTGGGCGAGACCAACGACGGCCGGCTGAACGCCATCCGCAGCCGCCCGATCCGCCCCGAGCAGGTGGCGCGGGCGCTGGAGTCCGCCTCGGCGGGGCCGGTGGAGGAGGGTGCCGTGGGCGCGGGGACGGGGACGATCGCCTTCGGGTGGAAGGGCGGGATCGGCACCAGCTCGCGGCGGCTCCCGGCGCGGCTCGGCGGATGGACGGTGGGCGTGCTGGTGCAGAGCAACTACGGGGGCGTGCTGACGATCAACGGCGCGCCGGTGGGGCGCGAGCTGGGGCGCTTCGCCTTCCAGGGCGTGCTGGAGGAGACGGCGCCCGGCGGCAGCATCATGATCGTGGTGGCCACCGACGCCCCGCTCGACGCGCGCAACCTGGAGCGGCTGGCCGCGCGGGCGCTGGTCGGGCTGGGGCGCACCGGCTCGTCGATGGACAACGGCTCGGGCGACTACGTGATCGCCTTCTCCACCCACCCGCAGGTGCGGCGGACCCGGGGCGCCATGGCCCCTTCCCCGGTCGCGGCCCTCCCCAACGACGCCGCCTCGCCGCTCTTCCTCGCCGCCGCCGAGGCCACCGAGGAGGCCATCTACAACTCGCTCTTCCGCGCCACGACCACGAGCAGCCGCTCCGCCACGGTCGAAGCGCTGCCGCTGGACCGGGTGCTGGAGATCCTCCGCCGGTACGGCGCGCTCGGCTGGGACCGCACCCTGCCGCCGCGCCGCCCGTAGGCGCGGGTGGGGAGAGCGAGCACCAGCCGGATGGGGCACCCGTGCCACAGAACGCCCCGTCCCAGTCTGTAGCAGGTAGCTAAACTACTATCAGAAAAAGACATACGTCTGACACCTCCACGCTTCGGACCGGAACGGATCTTGACGCCCTTCGTCCTCTACCGCAGTTCCATCCCTTCCGCGCAGGAGCCCCCATGCCAAACACCATCGCAACCAGCACCTTCACTCCCGCTCCCACCCTCGACGAGGTCCGCACGGGCGCGCGGGTGCTGGAGAAGGGCCAGTCCGGCGAGGCCGTGGCCCACGTGCAGCGGCTGCTCGGCGTCGGCGCGGACGGCAAGTTCGGCGACAAGACCGCCGGTGCCGTGGCGGACTTCCAGCGCCGCAAGGGGATGCAGATCGACCCCGGGTTCCTGGGAAAGGTGGGGCGCTTCACCCTGACGGCGCTGGAGCAGGAGGTGGCGCTCCCGCCGATCGTGGTGGCGCCGGACGGCGCCGGCAACTTCGACCCCGCCGGGCACCTCGAGAAGGTGCACCCCGAGCTGAAGAAGCGGATGCTGGCCGTGGTGGCGGCGCTGGCCGCGCGGGGGATGCAGATGCGCATCACCGACGGGCGGCGCACCTTCGCGGAGCAGGACGCGCTCTTCCGCAAGGGACGCCACGTGGTCGACGGCCGGCTGGTGTGCATCAAGAAGGGCTGCGCGGGGACGGTGACCAACGCGCGCGGCGGGATGAGCAACCACAACTACGGCCTGGCGATCGACGGGTATCCGGTGCTGGAGGGGAAGGTGCGCTTCTCCGAGCCGGCGTCGCCGGCGGCGCTGCGCAAGCGCTTCTTCGAAGTGCAGGCCGCCATCGGCACCGAGGGCGAGCGCGTGGGGCTCGTCTGGGGCGGGCGCTGGACGAGCCCCTTCGATCCCCCGCACCTGCAGCTCTTCGGGCAGAAGGAGCTGAAGCCGTCGGAGTGCCTGCAGATCTTCCGCGCCGCCGGCGACAGCCTGCAGGCCGTGTGGGACGAGGCCACCCGCCGCATCCACGAGCGCCAGCTGTAGCCCCTCCGGAATCCCCTCCCGCCCCCGCGCGGGAGGGGGGACTCAGGACTTAGGACTCAGGACTTCCCTTCCTCTCCCAGCGATCCGCATCGCGCACCCGGTACTTGGTGAGGGTGCGCTCCATCGCCTCCTGCAGGTCGATCCCCATCTGGTTCGCCAGCACCACCAGCACGAAGAGGATGTCCGCCAGCTCCAGCGCCACGTCGCCCTCGGGCTCGTCGCTCTTCTTGGTCTTGGGGCCGTAGCGGTGGTTCAGCTCGCGCGCCAGCTCGCCCACCTCCTCGGTGAGCCGCGCCAGGTTCACCAGCGGCGGGAAGTATCCCTCCCTGAACTGGGAGATGTAGGCGTCGACCTGCTGCTGCGCGTCGCGGAGGTCCATGGCCGACGAAGCTACCCCGCGCCCTTGGGGGAGACAAGGTTGGCGCCTCCCCCGCCACGCGCCTAGATTCACGCCCCGAACGCACCACATCACACCCGGAGACGAGGAGCGAGCGTGAGCCGGCCGCGCGTGGGGATCATCATGGGGAGCCGCTCGGACCACGAGACCATGCAGGAGGCCGCCCGCGTGCTCGACGAGCTGGGCATCGCCTACGAGCTGGAGGTGGTCTCGGCACACCGCACCCCGGACCGCATGTTCGCCTACGCCGAGGAGGCCGAGGGCCGTGGGCTGGAGGTGATCATCGCCGGGGCGGGCGGCGCCGCGCACCTCCCCGGGATGACCGCCGCCAAGACGGTGCTCCCCGTCATCGGCGTCCCCGTGCTCTCCTCCGCCCTCAAGGGCATCGACTCGCTCCTCTCCATCGTGCAGATGCCGCGCGGCGTCCCCGTGGCCACCGTGGCCATCGGCAAGGCCGGCGCCGCCAACGCCGGCCTCCTGGCCGCGCGCATCCTGGGCGCGCACGACCCCAGCATCCGCGAGCGGCTGAAGGCGTTCTCGGCCCGCATGGCCGAGGACGTCCTCCGCCCCGAGCCCGCCCCCACCGAAGCGCTCTGATGCCGATCCTCCCCGGCGCCACCCTCGGCGTGGTGGGCGGCGGGCAGCTGGGGCGCATGTTCGCGCTGGAGGCCCGCCGCCTGGGCTACCGCGTGGTGGTGCTCGATCCCGCCGCCGACGCCCCCGGCGCCCAGGTGGCCGACGAG
>DASUNK010000571.1:0-3624 GCA_036277195.1 Longimicrobiaceae bacterium
GGAGCGGAGCCCTGCCCGAGCGCGCGGCCGGCCAGCGTCTCCCACTCGGCCGCGGTGAGGCGGGCGAGTCGGCCGCGGAGCGCGGGGGAGGGCTCCGGCGCCAGGAGCGACGCCAGCAGGTCGCGCGGGCCGCCGCCGGCCACGTCCGCGCTCACCGGGGGCTCCGGCGGCGCCGCCTGCTCCATCGTCGCGCTGGCTTCCATGGGAGAAAACGGGAAGGGGACGGCCGCGGCGCGAGGGGCGCCGGGCGTTGCGTGCGCTGGGGATCGGGAAGTCGGCTACAGCGGGAGGGCGGTGCTGCTCGGGGGCCCTGCACGGAGGAAAAGCCGGACTGCCTGTGGGAAACGTCTGGAGTCTACCGGCGCGGCCCGCGCCTGTCAACGCACGACGGAAAACGCCGCGCCCCGGGGCTCCGGGACGCGGCGTCTTCCATAGCGGGGGCGGGATTCGAACCCGCGACCTTCGGGTTATGAGCCCGACGAGCTACCAGGCTGCTCCACCCCGCGGCCAGTGGTCGCTGCGCGCATGACGAAGAGTGATTTTGAAGCCCGATCAGGAAATCGGTGGGTGACGGCCCCGCAGCTTCTGCGGCATCCTCGCGGACGCCCCATCCCCTGCACGATCCGCCCCCGGCTTCAACGGAGTCGGCTCAAAATGAAAGCTCTCCGCCGTGCGAGCAACGATGTAAATGTAATCCTATCAATCACTTGTGTCAACCTCTGACCCGCCGAGCTCCCGGCGCAGCCGCCCGATCCAGGCCGGGGGCGCCACCCCGCTCTCGCGGTGCACCTCCTCCAGCTCGTCGAGCAGCCGCCGCAGGGCCGCCGGGCGCTCCGCCTCCGGCACCGCCTCCACCATGGCGCGCAGCACCCGCTCGTGGAGCCCCTCGCGCTCCGGGCCGCCCGCGCTCACCGGCGCCCTCCCGGGTTTTCCGGAAAAACGGGAGCGCGCCCGCACCGCGGAAGTGCGCGCAGTAGACGGCTGGGGAAGGCGAGAAGCAAGGCCACTTGTGCCGCGGCGCCAGGCGTTGTAGTCTACCCAGTGTACCCGGACTACAATTTCACAGCTTGGACATCGGCTCGCAAGCCGATGCGGGGCGGAGGCCGATGCCTGCGCCTAGGACGGGCGTGCCCGTGGCCGCCATCCGCAGCGCCGTGGACGAGGCCGTGCGCGCCCGCTCGCTGCGCTCCGTGGCGCGCCAGGTGGGGCTGAGCCCCACCGGCCTGCGCAACTTCCTCAACGGTCGCGCGCCCTACTCCAACACCCTCCGCAAGCTCAACGCCTGGTACCTGGAGCACGAGCTCGACCGCCGCGTCTTCTCGGACCCGGTGGCCCGCGCCGCGCTGGCCGTGCTGCTGGAGGCCATCCCCCAGGCGCGGCAGCCCCGCGCCGCCGCCCGCCTGCTCGACTCCCTGGCCGAGGTGCACCGCGACGAGCAGGCGAGCCCGCCCGCCTGGCTGGAGGCGCTGCGCGCCGGTTGACACATCTCTCTGGCAGGAGATAGTTTTACGGGCTCGTGCGCCCCGCCTTCGCGGCGGTGCGCACCTGTTTTCTTTCTCCGCGATTTGCCCGAGGACCCGCATGGCTACCCGCACCGCCGCCCCCACCCGCCGCCCCCCGGGCGCCGTGGACCCCGATGACGCCGTCATGCTGCGCGCCGCCGAGCTGGCGGCCTGGGCGCAGCGGCACGCGCGGATCATCATCACCGCGGCGGTGGTGGTGCTGCTGACGGTGGGCGGCTTCCTCTACTACCGGATGTACCAGGCCAGCCGCGCCGAGCGCGCCGCCGCCCAGTTCCTGACCGTGGCGCAGACGGCGCTCGGCAGCCCGGGCGCGCAGGGTCGCGCCGAGCTGGAGAGCTTCATCCGCCGCTACGACGGCACCCGCGAGGCCGACGAGGCGCGGGTGATGCTGGCCGGGATGTACCTGCAGGAGAACCAGCCGCGCCAGGCGCTCACCCCGCTGCGCGCGGTCACGGGCGACGCCGACTCGCCGCTCTGGTACCAGGGGCAGATGCTGCTGGGCGCCGCGCTCAACCGCGACGGCAAGCGCGCCGAGGCGGTGCAGGCGTACCTGCGCGCGGCCGACCGGGCCGCGCTGGAGTACCAGCGCAACGAGGCGCTCAACGAGGCCGCGCTGGTGCGCGAGCAGGCGAACGACTGGCGGGGCGCGGCCGAGCTGTACCGCCGCATGCTGCAGGACGCGGAGAAGGGCTCGCTGGACGAGTCGGTGCTGCAGATGCGCCTGGCCGAGGCCGAGGCACGGGCGTCCGCCCCCGCGGCGCAGCCCGCCCCCGGCGCCAAGTGACGCACGCCGCCCGGGCGGCCCGGTGACCGTGGGGCTCGCGGCGGCCTCGCTCCTGGCCCTGGTGGAGATCCCGTACCCCCGGGTGGACCCGGTGGCGCTGGACCTGCCGGGGCCGCTCGACGTCCGCTGGTACGGGCTGGGCTACCTGGTGGCCTTCGGCATCGGCTACCTCCTCTGCCGCCGCCTCACCCGCAGCGGCTTCCTCCGCCTCGACGCCTCCCACGTCGGCGACCTGGTGTTCACCCTGGTCCTCGGCGTCATCATCGGGGCCCGCCTGGGCTACATCCTCTTCTACGACTTCGACTCCTTCCTCGAGAACCCGCTGCGGCTCGTCCGCATCTGGGAAGGCGGGCTGTCGTTCCACGGCGGGCTGGTGGGGGTGGTGGTGTCGGCGGTGTACTTCGCCCGCAAGCACCGGATCCCCTTCCTGCACCTGGCGGACGCGCTGGCGCTCTGCACGCCGCCGGGGATCTTCGCCGTGCGGCTGGCGAACTTCATCAACGGCGAGCTGTTCGGCCGCGTCGCCACGGCGAAGGTGCCGTGGGCCATGCGCTTCCCCACGGACCCCACGGCCATGCGGCTGCTGGGGGCCACCGAGGCGCACACCATGCGCGACCGCGAGCTGCTGATCGAGCGGGCATACGAGAGCGGGCAGTGGGAGGCGGTCCGGTCGCAGGTGCCGCTGCGCCACCCGTCGCAGCTGTACGAAGCGATCGGCGAGGGGCTGCTGGTGGGGCTCATCCTGTGGACGTTGTACGCGCTGGCGCGGCGGCGGGGGTGGAAGCCGGCGCCGGGGCTGTACGCGGGGCTCTTCCTGGCGTGCTACGGCACCTTCCGCATCTTCATCGAGCTCTTCCGCCAGCCGGACGTGCAGTTCCGCAACCCCGGCGACGACCTGGGCACCGTCCTCGGCCCGCTGACCATGGGGCAGACGCTGAGCCTGTGCATGGTGATCGCGGGGATCGTGGTGCTGGTGCGCGCCTGGCGCGCGCGCACGGCCGCGCCGGCCGAGAGCGCGCCCGACCCCGCGTAGGGGCGCGCGCCCGTGCCGTCCCGCGCACGAGTGCGGCCCCAGCGGAGCGAATGGAATTCGCCGCTGGAACCACGCGAAGTCCGCCTGCGGACTGCAAGGCCGATCCCCCATCGTTCCGGACGCCGTAGGGGCTCCCCCAAACGCCCTGTAGGGTGCGACGCATGCGTCGCCCGTGTGGCACCCGATGAGAAATCATGCTGATGCCTAGCAACAACCCCGTGGCGGAGTTGCGGCCCGTATCCTCGGGCCGGCCTCTGGCCGAACTGGTGGAGACCTTGAATTCG
>DASUNK010000572.1:0-15328 GCA_036277195.1 Longimicrobiaceae bacterium
GCCGCGCCCCGCGGCTGGTAGCGGGCGGCGTGGAAGGCCTCCACGTCGGCGCGCCCGATCTCCCCCACCGTGTCGGAGGTGCCCCCCAGCGGGCGCGCGTACGGCGACTCGGGGGCGAAGACGTAGCGGTTCAGCACCTCGTTGGCGATGGACGAGGGGTCGTTGCGGCGGTGCAGCAGCGCCGCCAGCCGCTCGTCGCGGATGCGGTCCACCTCGTCCGCGGGGAAGGTGGGGCGCCGCACCAGGTCGGACAGGATGGCGCACGCGGCGTCGAGGCGCGAGCGCAGGCAGGTGAAGCCCACCTGGGTGGTGTCCCACGACGAGCCGGAATCGAGCGAAAGCCCCAGCGAGTCCACCGCCTCGGCGATCTCGTCCGGCCCCCGGTCGCCGGCGCCGGACTCCAGCAGCCCGGCGGTGAGCATGGCCAGCCCGGCGCGCTCCCCCGGCTCGTGGAGCGCGCCGGCGGGGAGGAGGAGGTCCACGGTGACCACCGGGAAGTTGCGCACCTCGGCCACCAGCACCACCAGCCCGCTGGAAAGGACGCGGCGGTGCACCGCGGGGAAGTGGAAGGGGCGCAGCGGCCCCGCCGGCGGCACCCGCGCGCGGTCCGGCGCCCCGCCGCGCGGGGCGGCGCCCTCGAAGGCGGCGCTCACGCGGCCTCCTGGCGCCGGGCGGCGGGCTGGGGCACGTAGGTCAGCACCACGCGGTTGTCGCCCCCCAGCCACTCGCCCACGAAGCGCCGCACGTCCTCCGCGGTGACGGCGCGGTAGCGGTCGAGCTCGGTGTTGATCAGCTCGGGGTCGTCGAAGTAGGTGGTGAGCATGGAGAGCTGGTCCGCCCGCTCGCTCACCTTCTGCAGCTCGAAGACGTGGCGCGCCTCCAGCCCGGTGACGGCGCGCTCCAGCTCTGGCGGCGGCGGCCCCTCCTCCCCCAGCAGCGCCACCTCGTCGAGCATTGCCGTCTCCAGCGCCTCGGGCTGCACTCCCGGCGGGGCGTTGCCGCGCAGGATGAGGGTGGAGGCGCCGGTGACCACGGGGAGGGCGAAGGCGGCCACCCCGCGGGCGATGCGCCGGTCGCGCACCAGGGTGCGGTAGAGCCGGGCGGACTTGCCGCCGGCCAGCAGCTCGGAGACCACGTCGGCCACGTAGAAGTCCTGCGTGCCGTAGACGGGGACGCGCCACGCCACGTACACCCGCGGGAGCGAGACCACGGCCTCCACCCGCTCGCGCACCTCGCGCCCCAGCTTCATCGGCTCCAGCACGGGGCGCCCGGGGAGCGGCGGCACCTCGGGCCCGCGCGGGAACGGCCCGAAGTAGCGCTCCACCAGCCGGCGGGCCTCGGCGGGGTCGAAGTCGCCGCAGAGGGTGAGCACGGCGTTGTTGGGCGTGTAGTAGGTGCGGAAGAAGTCCTTCACGTCGTCCAGGGAGGCGGCTTCCAGGTCCGCCATGCTCCCGATGACGGAGTGGTGGTACGGGTGGTCGGGGGGGAAGAGGAGCGCCTGCAGCCGCTCGTCCCAGTCGCCGAAGGGCTGGTTGTCCACCCGCTGGCGGCGCTCGTTCTTCACCACCTCGCGCTGGTTGTCGAACTTCTCCTGGGTGAGCGCGGGGAGGAAGAAGCCCAGCCGGTCGCTCTCCAGCCAGAGGGCCATCTCCAGCCGGTGGGCGGGGACGGTCTCGTAGTAGTTGGTGCGGTCGAGCCAGGTGGAGCCGTTGACGCTCCCGCCCACCCGCTCCACGTGGGAGATGTGCTCGGTGTTGGGGACGTTCTCCGAGCCCTGGAACATCATGTGCTCGAAGAGGTGGGCCAGCCCGGTGCGGCCGGGCACCTCGTTCCGGCTCCCCACGTTGTACCAGAGGTTCACGCCCACCACGGGGTTGGTGTGGTCCTCGGAGAAGACCACGCGCAGGCCGTTGTCCAGCGAGAAGCGTTCGGTCGGGATCCGCATCGGTTCCTGTCGTCGGTAGGTCTGGTGTCTCCGGCCGGGCGCTCAGCCGCCGACCAGGCTCTGCAGCATGGCGACGGGGAGGCTGAAGCTCTCCCGCAGCAGGTGCTTGCGCTCCTCGTCGCGGTTCTCCGAGATCGGGCTGGAGCGCGTGGGCGAGGTGTAGCCCCGCACCCCGTAGCGGCGCGCCAGCAGCTTCAGCCGCAGCATGTGGAACGGGTCGCTCACCAGCAGGGCGGTGCGCATCCCCCGGCTGCGCATGCTGTCGGCCACGGCGCGCAGGGAGGCCAGGGTGGTGAGCCCGGTGCGCTCGGTGAGCACGGCCGAGGCCGGCACCCCCTCCTTCTCGGCGTAGCGCCGGCTCACCACCGCCTCGCTCACCGTGTCGCCGGGGCCCACCCCGCCGGTCATGATCAGGGTGCGCGCCTTCCCCTGCCGGTAGAGGCGGATGGCGTGGTCGAGCCGGGCGCGGAGCACGGGCGAGGGGCGGCCGTCGTACTGGGCCGCCCCCAGCACCACGATGGCGTCGGCGGTGCGCGCCTCGTCGCGGCGGCCGTAGAGGTGGATGGCCGCCAGGGTGAGCGCCCACCCCGCCACGGACAGTATCGCCAGCGCCACCAGGAGGCGGAAGAAGCGGAAGCGGCGCCGCCGCGCGGGCCGGGGCTCCGGCTCGGGCTCGGGTGCCGCGGGCGCCCGCGCCGCGCCGCCGCCCTCGAAGAGGGGGGTGCGCTCCGGCGGCTGGCCGCCCGGCCCGGGGAAGGGATCGGTGCCCACCCGCTCAGGCGCGCTGCAGGAGGCGGTCGCGGAGCACGCTGGGCGCCAGCGCGCCGTGGAGGAGCGCGGCGGCGGCCTCGGGGCCCGCGTCCACCGCCTCCTCCGCCTCCAGCAGCAGCTCGCGGTCCGGCGCCTCGGCCACCGCCTCGGCCCCGGCCAGGGCGCGGCGGGCCTCGTCCTCCCACCCCTCGGCGGCGGAGGCCAGGGCGGAGAGGAGCTGCACCTCCACGTCCTCGGGGCGCGCGGCGGCGGCACGGTGCAGCTCCTCGGCCCCCTCGCCGGTGCGGCGGGCCTCCAGCAGCGCCAGCCCGTACACGGCGCGGAGCCAGCCGTCGTCCTCCGGCTGCTGCGCGAGCGCCTCCTCCAGCTCCGTCAGCCCGTCGTCGCCGCGCCCGCCCAGCAGGTAGGCCATGGCCAGCTCGGCGCGGATGAGGCCGTCGTCGGGAGCCAGGTCGCGCGCGGCCTCCAGCT
The DNA here is from genome assembly GCA_036277195.1 of Longimicrobiaceae bacterium. GTDB lineage: Bacteria > Gemmatimonadota > Gemmatimonadetes > Longimicrobiales > Longimicrobiaceae > Longimicrobium. Next base: position 3,188 of record DASUNK010000572.1, read on the forward strand.
CGGCGGCGGCCTCGCCGAAGAGCCCCTCGCGGGCCAGGTAGGCGCCGTAGGCGGAGCGGGCGTGGGGGAAGTCCGGGGCGGTGAGCGCGGCCAGCCGCAGCGCGCGCTCGGCCTGCGGGTCGTCGTACGCCGCCACCCCGCTCCCGGCCGTCGCCAGCACGAAGACGTCCGCGGGCTCCTGCGCCAGCGCGCGGCGGAAGTGCTCGTACGCCTCGCCCTCCTCGCCCAGGCGCTGCGCGGCGATCCCCAGCCAGCAGAGGAGCCGGGGATCGTCGGGGTGGTCGTCGAGCGCCTCCAGCAGGAGCGAGCGCGCCTCGTCCCAGCGCTCCTCGGCGCCGAGCGACTCGGCCTCGGAGACGAGCGCCTCCACCGCCGCCAGGGCGTCCGGGGTGCCGTTGCCGTCCATCAAGGGGTTCCGGTTCGTGGCCCGCCGCGCGGGAGCGTCCGAGCGCTCGCAAGGGCCGTGCGCAGGCTCCCGGTCAACATACCGCGCCCGCCCGGCAAAACAAACTCCCCTCCTCCGGCACCGGCAGGGGGAGGGGAGTTGAGAAGCGCCTCGGAGCGGGGCCTAGACCAGGATCGGCGTCTCGGCGGTGCGGTGGCGGAGCACCTGGTCCGCCAGCGCGCGCATCAGCCGGGCGATGAAGCGGCGCGCCACCTCGTCCACCAGCTCGCCCTCGGGGGTGAACTTGGTGTGGGCCGCCGCCACCAGCACCTCCGGCTGCAGCACCGCGCTCACCTGCGTGTAGACGAAGGAGTTGCGCAGCTGCATCTGCGCGCGGATGGTGCCGCCGATCCCCGTGGACGCCCCCATCAGCGCCGCCACCTTCCCCTTCAGCGGCGAGGAGGCCGGCGGCTGCGACGCCCAGTCGAGCGCGTTGGTCAGCATGGCCGGCGCGCAGTAGTTGTACTCGGGGGTGGCGATGAGGAGGGCGTCGGCCGCCTCCACCGCGGCGATGAACGCCGCCACCGCGCGCGGGCGGGGCGCCGTGGGAGGGAGGTCCGGGTCGAAGAAGGGGAGCGCCCCCAGGTCGTGCTCCACCACCTCCATCCCCGCCGGGGCCAGCCCGGCGGCCGTCCGCAGGAGCGAGCGGTTGTAGGAGCCCGCGCGCCGGCTCCCGCACAGCCCCAGCACGCGGACGGGAGGCACGATCTCCGGGAAGTCGCTCATCCCCCTCTCCCCCCTCAGATGACCGCCAGCTCGCGCCCCACGGCCGCGAACGCCTCCAGCACCCGGTCCAGCTGCTCGTCGGTGTGCGTGGCCATCAGCGAGATGCGCAGCCGGCACGAGTTGTCGGGGACGGCGGGCGGCATCACCGGGTTGGTGAAGATCCCGGCGTCGAAGAGCACCTTCCACATCACGAAGGTCTCCTCCATCCCGCCGATCACCACCGGGATCACCGGCGTCTGGCTCCCGGAGAGGTCGAAGCCCATCCCCTTGAGCTCGCGGTGCACCCGGTAGGTGTGCCGCCAGAGCTGCTCGCGCCGCTCCGGCTCCTGCTCCATGATCTCCAGCGCCGCCAGCACCGTGGCCACCGCCGAGGGGGGCATGCTGGCGCTGAAGATGAGCGAGCGCGCGTGGTGCTTCAGGTAGTGGATGACGGACTCGGGCCCCGCCACCACCCCGCCGATGGAGGCCAGCGACTTGGAGAAGGTGCCCATGGTGAGGCTCACCCGCTCCCCGCAGCCGAAGTGCGAGGCGGTGCCGCCGCCGTCCGGCCCCAGGATCCCCAGGGCGTGGGCGTCGTCCACCATCAGCTCGGCGCCGTGCCGCTCGCAGACCTCCAGGATGGCGGGGAGGTCGGCGATGTCGCCCTCCATCGAGAACACCCCGTCGGTCACCACCAGCTTGTCGCCCCCCAGCTCGGTGGCGCGCGCCAGCTTGCGGTCGAGGGTGGCCAGGTCGCCGTGGGCGTAGCGGTGCACCATCCCCTTGGTGAGGGTGCCGCCGTCCACGATGGAGGCGTGGTTCAGCTTGTCGAGGAAGAGGTGGTCGCTCTTCCCCACCAGGGTGGAGATGACGCCCAGGTTGGTCTGGTAGCCGGTGCTGAACACCAGCGCGGACTCGGCGCCCATCACCCGGGCCAGCTGCTCCTCCAGCTGCACGTGCAGGTCGAGGGTGCCGTTGAGGAAGCGGCTCCCGGTGCACCCGGCGCCGTAGCGGTAGAGCGCCTCGCGGGCCTTCTCCAGCACGTAGGGGTGGTGGGTGAGGCCCAGGTAGTTGTTGGACCCCACCATGATCTTCCGCTGCCCGTCGATGACCACCTCGCTGTCGTACGAGGCCTCGATCGGCACGAAGTAGGGGTAGTAGCCCGAGGCCTGGACCTCGCGGGCGCGCGTGTAGCGGGCGCACTTCTCGAACAGGCTCATGCGAAAGAAGTCCTGAGTCCAAAGTCCTAAGTCCTAAGTCCTGAGTGGCCCGGTCCCGTGCAGTTCTGCACTCAGGACTCAGGACTTAGGACTTAGGACTGCCGTTCTCACAGCTTGAAGTGCGAGCACATCAGCCACTCGAAGACGCGGTGCGGGAGCACCGCGTGCAGGAAGGGGGTGGCCCGCTGCATCACCGGGCCCTCGGTGTAGCGCAGCCGCGGCCGGCGGATGCGCAGCACCCGCTCGATCAGCCGCGCCACCCGCTCCGGCGGCACCCCCCGCGCCTCCTCGGCCTCGGTGAGCGCCAGCACCCGGTCGCAGTACTCGCGGTAGGTCTCGTTCACCTGCGAGGCGGCGGTGCGCACCCGGCGGAAGCGGGTCACCGTGTCGCCCGGCTCGATCAGCATCACCCGCACGCCGAAGGGGCGCAGCTCCATCCGCAGCGACTCCGTCATCCCCTCCAGCGCGAACTTGCTGGCGGCGTAGAAGCCCTGGAAGGGCACCCCCACCGTCCCCGCGATGGAGCTGACGTTGACGATGGCCCCCGCGCGCCGCGCGCGCATCCCGGGGAGCACCGCCTGCACCACCCGCAGCACCCCCAGCACGTTGGTCTCGAACTGGGCGCGGGCCTCCTCCACGCTGGTGTCCTCCACCGCCCCGGCGATGCCGTAGCCGGCGGCGTTCACCACCGCGTCGATCCGCCCCTCGCGCGCCAGGATGCCGGCCACCGCCTCGGCCACCGACTCGTCGCGGTCCACGTCGAGCACCAGCGGGGCGAAGGCCGTCTCGCCCGCGGGGGTGCTGCGGCTCCCGCCGTACACCCGCCACCCCCGCCGCGCCAGCCGCTCCGCCGTCGCCCGGCCGATGCCGGACGAGGTGCCGGTCACCAGCGCCACCCCCGCCCCGGCCGGGGCCGGCGCGAGCTCGGGAGCGGCGCCCGCGGCCTCGCCGCGGGCCCGCGCGGGGGGGGTGAGGGTGGTGCTCACCGCCAGTGCCCCTGCGCCGTCTGCACCTGCCCCAGCCGGAAGCCGTGCTTCTCGGCCACGGCCAGGAAGCGGTGCACCCCCTCGGGGGTCACGGCGCCGTAGGAGCCGTGCTCCCGGATCCCCTCCAGCCCCATCAGGATGGTCTCGGCGGTGCAGGCGTAGATGAACCCCGGCTCCAGCGGCTGCCCGCCGAAGCGCAGGTCGTCGTTGTACGGCAGCCGCACCACCCCGCCCTGGATCACCTTCACGTCCGGGCGCACCAGCTCCACCGACGGGTCCACGTCCGCCGGGAGGGAGATGTCGCACACCACCACCGGGTCCGGCGAAAGGTGCTCGGGGAAGATGATCGACCCCGCCGCGTTCGAGGCGGAGAGGATGAGCTGGCAGTGGCGCAGGTCCGCCAGGTCCGCGGTCACGGTGACCTTGGCCCCCGGCGCGTAGTTGCGGATGGCCTCCACCTGCGCCCGCGTGCGCGGCGAGGAGGGGTCGCGCACCACCAGCATCAGCTCCGCCACCTCGCCCGCCATCATCATGGCGTAGGTGGAGGCGATGTTGCCGTTGGCGCCCACCACCGCCAGCGTGCTCTGCGCCGGGTCGATCCCGGTGTCCTCGCACGCCCGCTTCAGCGCCAGCAGCCCCATCCCCACCGTGAGCGAGTTCCCGGTGGTGACGGCGATCCCCGGCGTCCGGATGCGCTTGCCGTTGCGGGCGATGATCGACGAGTAGCCGCCCAGCCCGATCACCTGGCACCCCTCGTCGCGCGCCAGCTCCACCGCCGCCTCCACCTTCTCCATGATCCAGTCGGTGTCGCGCGCCTCCAGCGCCTCGGCGAACTGGGCGGAGGTCAGGTAGAGACCGATGAAGGAGAAGTGCACCTCCTCGCCCGTCTCGGAGCGCACGTGCACCTGGTCGTAGATGCTGGGGCCGATCACCCGCGCCGTCTTGTAGATCTGCCGCTCCACCTGCTCCACCCCGAAGGGCTCCAGCGAGGGGTCCCAGTGGTAGGCGTGCTCGGGCGCCACCAGGTGGCCGATGAAGGCCACCCGCTTGGCGATGCGCGGCCGCTCGCGCTTGAGCGGGCGCGGGGCGCTGTAGTCGCTCACCCCGTTCGGCGTCAGCCCCACCCCGAAGCCCAGCAGGTGCGAGACGTCGGCGCAGCGCAGCGCCTCGCACGCCTGCTCCAGCGCGCGGACGAAGCGGTCCAGCTCCGCCTCGGCGATGTACGCCGAGGGCTGCACCCGCAGCGTGCGCGGCTGGCTGAGGGTGGGCACGATGCGGATGCGGTGCACGTTCAGCAGGTACGCCGAGACGGCGTAGCCCAGGTACTTCTGGTCGCTGAGCATGCGCAGCGTGTTGCTGGGCGAGTCGATCTGGTCGTGCAGCTCCACCCCCACCATCAGCCCGTGCCCGCGCACCTCCTTGATCTGCTCGGGGAAGCGGGCGCGCAGCGCCTCCAGCTTCTCGGCCAGCCGCGCCCCCACCGCCGCGCAGCGCGCGGGGAGGCCGTCGCGCTCCAGCACCTCCAGCGCCTTGAGCGACACCAGGCAGCTGCGGTCGTCCTCGGCGAAGGTGGAGGTGTGGGTGATGGAGAACTCCTCCACGAAGCGCGAGCGGCGGATCATCAGCGCCCCGATCTTGACCATCCCCCCGCCCAGCCCCTTGGAGAGGAGGACGTAGTCCGGGTCGATCCCCAGCGCCTCGCTGGCCAGGAAGCTCCCGGTGCGCCCCATCCCGCTCTGGATCTCGTCCACGATGAGCGGCACGTCGCGCTCGCGGCAGAAGGCGCCCACCCAGTCCGCGAAGGGCTGCGGCAGCGGGCGCACCCCGCCCTCGCCCAGGATCGGCTCCAGGAAGACGGCGGCCAGGTCGTCGGCCTCGGCGGCGGCGGCCTCCCAGTCGGCCGGGTCGTCCGGGTCCAGGAAGCGCACCTTCGGCCCCCAGTCCTCGTACGGCTCGCGGTAGCTCCAGGTGAGCTGCACCGCGCCCAGCGTCTTGCCGTGGAAGGCGTTCTTCACCGCCCAGAAGGTGAGCTTCCCCGTCTCCAGGTGCGCGTGCTTGAGCGCCGCCTCCACCGTCTCGGCCCCCGAGTTGGTGAAGATGGTGACGTAGTCGCCCACCCGCTCGGCCAGCGCCTTGGCCAGGCGGGCGGCGCCGCCGCGCACCGAGGCCTGCGCCAGGAAGGGGACGCGCGCGTCGGCCAGGCGGCGCTCCTCGGCCACCAGGTCGGGGTGGTAGTGGCCGAACAGGTTGGCGCCGTAGCCGCCCACCAGGTCGAGCACCGGCACCAGCTCGTCGCCCTGCCGGCGCCAGAGGTAGTCGCCCTCGGCGCGCTCGTAGACGGCGTCGAGCCCCACCGCGCGCATGGTGCGGGCGATGGCCGGGCGGCAGTACAGCCCCCAGAGCTCCAGCAGTTCCCGGTCGTCCATGGGCTCCTCAGGACCCGAGGGCGGGGCCGGGTTTGACGGGTAGACGTTCATTCTCCGAGCGCGAAAGAGACCACCAGGTCATGAGAGCGGCGGCGAGCACGATGGCGAAGGCGCCGGCCAGCGGCCAGAACCCCAGGTCGGGCTGCGAGAAGAGGGCGGCCACGCCCAGCGCGGGCATGATCACGATCACCGCCCACTGCGCCCAGACGGGGACGTGCGTGCGGTAGCTGCGGCGGGCGTCCGGCTTGGTCTTGCGCAGCCGGAGCACCGCCAGCATGAAGGCCGAGTACACGCACCCCACCAGCGCCGAGCCGATGGTGGCCACCAGCCCCGGGAGGTCGTAGGTCACCACCACGATCGAGCTGGCCATGGCGGCCAGCCCCAGGACGGCCACCCCGCCGAGCGGCGCCCCCTTCGCCGACATCCAGGCGCAGAACTTCGGCAGCACCCCCTCGCGGGCGAGGATGTAGAGGAGGCGCGAGCCCCCCATCACCCCGGCGTTGAAGGTGGAGAAGATGGCCAGGAAGGAGATGAGCAGCGCCAGGTACGGCCCCGACGCGCCGAGCACGGCGGTGAAGTACGGCACCTGCGGGATCGGCCGCTCCGCGATCACCTCGGCGGGGAGGCGGAGCCACATGCCGAAGGCCACGAAGGAGTACGCCACCACGTTGGTGAGGATGGCCAGCGGCATGGAGACGGGGATGGTGCGCTTGTACGAGTCCGGCTTCATCCCCAGCATGGTGATCCACTCGAAGCCGATGAACAGGTACACCGCCATGCTCACCGCCGCCGGGATCTGCAGCCCCTGCCGCAGCGCCTGGGGCGAGGGGGCCGCCGGCCGGTCCGCCGCCAGGGCGAACGCCGCCAGCACCGCCGCCACCACCAGCACCGCCCACGCCGCGAAGCGCAGCCGCTTCGACAGCTCCACCTTGAAGGCGCGGGCGATGAGGAGGAGCGCCACCACCCCCAGCAGCACCGGCACCAGGATCAGCGCCGGCCGGTCGCCCGCGAAGCCGTAGGCGCCCAGCGACAGGATGAGGCCGATGAGCCCCAGCGTGCTGATGATCTGCATCCCCCGCGGCAGCTCCAGCCCCAGCATGTTCACCACCATGGTGAAGCCGATGAGGCCGATCACCACCGGGATCTGCGGGGTGCCGGGGAAGACTGCGCCCAGTACCAGGGCGAACATGTAGCTCTCGATGGCCGCCACCAGCACCATGAAGATGAGGTACATGTACACCAGCACCAGCGACGTCCGGTTGCTGAAGGCCACCTTGAGGTAGGTGCGCACGCCGGGCGCGGAGGGGTACATGCTGGCCAGCTCGGCCACCGAGGCCGAGATCATGGCGCAGAAGGCGCCGGCCAGGACGATGGCCAGCACCACCCACGGCCCGTTCACCACGTGGTTCAGCTCGGAGAGCATGGTGAACGAGCTCATCCCGAACGCCATCCCGGCGCCGAACGAGACGTAGAACAGCAGCTCTATGGTCTTCTTCATTGCAAGCGCGCGCGTACTGCGTTGTCCGGCGGCGGGGAAGAGGGTGGGGGCTCAGAGCCCCCAGATCACCATGGCGATGGCCTCGAGCTTCACCTTGTCGCGCTCGTCCGAGAACACGGCCAGGGTGCCGTCGATGAGCGCCGTGGCCGGGTTGATGTCGCCCGTCCACACCCGTTTGAAGGTCTCCTCGTCGGCCTGCATGTGCACCAGCATCGGGTCCTCCACCATCCCCGGGCTCACCTCGCGCATCTCGTTGTCCGAGATGACCAGGTGGATCGGGTTCTCCACGTCGGTGGGCTCGATGAGGATCTTGCGGTTCCAGCCGGGGATGAGCTTCTTCACCCGCGCGTTCTCGTTGAAGCGCTGCTGGAAGTCGAGCAGGCACTCCTCGAGCGTGGCGGTGGTGTAGTCGATCGTCGGCGTAGACATTCCTTCCCTCTTCCCTTCTCGCGTTGGTGCGGAGTGCCCGCGGCCCCACGGCCCGGGCGCGAAGACTTCCGGGCCGGCCCTACGCCCAGGGCTGGTCGATCCCCAGGATCTGCCGGCCCACGATCAGCTTGAGCGTGTCGTCCGAGGGCGCCATCACGCTCCCGGCGCGGGCGTCGCGGTAGATGCGCTCGGCGGGGTGCCCCCGCTTGTACGCCGTCCCCCCGCACACCTGCAGCGCCTTGTGCGCCACGCTGATCACGTTCTCGCAGGCGGCCGTCTTGATCTCGGCCAGCTCCACGAAGAAGGGGTCGTCCGGGTTCTCGCGGATGATCTCGTCGAGCAGACCGGCCGTGTTCAGCTCGTCGAAGAGCACGGTGGCGTTGTCGGACATCTGGGCCACCCGGTACACGGTGTTGCGCACCAGGTCGATCCCCATCTTCATCTCGGCGATGTAGCGCTGCACCGTCTCCACCGAGGCGAGCGCCTGGCCGGTGTCGGTGTGGATGCGCTGCTTGACGTGTCCCACCGCCACGTCGAAGGCCTGCTGCGCCAGCCCCACGTAGACGGACGCCAGCGCCACCTGGTAGATGGGGAGCGAGTAGGCGAAGAGCATGGAGAAGCCCGCGTTCTCGCCGCCGAGGCGGCGCCACGGCTCGGCCCGCACCTTGTCGAACTTGATCGGGGTGCTGGAGTTGCCGCGCAGCCCCATGCCGTCCCACTTCCCCACCGGCTTGATGTTGGGGTCGGCGCCGTCGAGCACGAAGAGCGAGAGGTCGTTGGGGCCGGCGTCGGCGCGGGGCTTGGTGGGGACCACGTAGTAGTCGGCCTGCCCGGCGCTGGTGGCGAAGCTCTTGAAGCAGTCGACGATGAAGTCGTCGCCGTCGGTGCCGGCGTGGCTGTCGGTGTGCCAGAGGCGGTTCCCGGAGCCGGGCTCGCTCATGGCGAAGGAGCCGAACGCCTCGCCGCGCACCACGGGGGCGATGATCTTCTCCCGCTGCTCGTCACCCTCCACCAGCGCCACCATCAGCGGGAGCGCGGAGAAGTGCATGGCCACGGCCATGGTGCTGGAGGTGCACCCCTGGGCCAGCTCCTCGAGGACCATGGCGGCGGTGAGGATCCCCTCGCCGGCGCCGCCCATCTCCTTGGGGACCACCAGGGAGAGGAAGCCGGCCTGGCCCAGCTTGCGCAGGTTCTCCTTGGGGAACTCGCCGGACGCGTCGGTCTGCGCGGCCGTGGGGGCGAGCACCTCCTGGGCGAACTTCTTCGCTTTCCGCTTCCAGTGCCCCTGGTTGGTGGTAAGGGCGATGCCGCTCAGGTTCAGCGCGTTCGGCATGGATGACTGGGCTCCCCTGATGGACGAATGTGCGTGGGCCCGCGCGGGCGGCGGTACCCAATGAAAACCAGCAACGGCGCGGCCTCAGCCAACGCCGCGCCGGTCGGTTGCTGACAGACGGATAGGAACGGTCTTCCAGGGCAAGCTTCTGCCTGACGGAAACGCCTCGGAGGGTCGGAAAAAGATCGGCTTGGCGCGGCGGTTCAGGTGCTGCGGCCCGCGCTGAACGGCCCTCGCGCGGGGAAACTAGTTTGCAGTGGTCACCTCGCGCAAGGGGCCGCGTGCATTTTTCCGCCGTTTCATCGCCACATGGTAACGGCTCGCCCGGGGGGCGGGCAAGCGAAAGGCCCCGGCGCCGTTGCGGCGCCGGGGCCCCCAATCACCCCGAATCGACGAAGTCCGGTGAGCGGCGGCGCCGCGTCAGGACTTCCGGAGCGGGGTCATCCGGTTGAGCGCGGCCTGCTCCAGCGAGGCCGCCTCGACGGGGGTGCCGGCCAGCTGGCTGGGCGCGCGCCCGGCCTTGACCGTGAGCGGCGCCAGCTCGCAGGGGCGCTCGGCGGTGCCGCAGGCGGTCATGCCGGCCGGGGCGGCGCCGGTCAGGCTCTCGATCCCCACGAAGAGGGTGAGGGCCAGGGTGAGGCTGGCGAAGGCGATGCGGACGTTGCGCGCGATCTGGGTGGTCATGGCGATCTCTCCGGGTTCGTCGTCGTCGGGTTCGATTCGGGTGCTGCGTGCTGCTCGTGCGGTAAGACGCGTGCCGGCTCCGAAAGGTTTCAATCGGGAGATTAGCCGGCCATTAACCCTCGGCCTCGGCGCGGTCGGCCTGCACGGTGAGCGGCGCCAGGGCGCAGGGGCTCTCCTCGGTGCCGCAGGCGGAGAGGGTGTCGGGGAGGGCCGCGGCCGCGAGGGCGTCGAGCCCGGCGTAGAGCGTCAGCGCCAGGGCGAGGGAGGCGACGCCCCAGCTGAGCTGGCGAGAGAAGGAAACCGGCATGGTGGCCTCGATTGCGTTCGTCGTTGGGTCAGGGTACCGCCGTGCTGACTGACCATCAGACGGGTGCCGCGAACGGAAGGTTGCACCGCCGGCATTAGGCGCGGATTAAGGCGGGGTCAGCGGGCCGCGGTGGTGGTCCAGATCACCACCGCCCCGCACCCGCGGCCGTCGCGGTACGGGTTGAACTGCGGCGGCACCCACTCCCCCTGGTACACCTCCACCGCCGCGATCTCGTCCGCGCGCAGCCGCTCCAGGGTGTTCTGCGGCACCAGCACCCCGTCCACGTAGAGCGGCACCAGGCAGAAGCGGTCGAGCCGGCGCTGGGTGAGCACGATCTCGCCCCGCCCCGCCGGGCGCGGGCGGATGCCGTGGATGCCGCGCACCAGGTCCACCGGGCGGATCGGGAGCTTCGCCCGGATCTGCTCCTCGGTGAGGAAGACGCCCCGCTCGGTGCGCTGCCGGCGGTAGAAGCCCTGGTTGGCCAGCAGCCGCACCTCGCGCCGGGCGCTCGCCTCCACCGCGGAGAGCGCCACCGCCGCGCCGGGGTCGGCCTGCGCGCGGCGCACCTGCCCCCCGCGCGCGGCCCGCTCCAGCGCCGCCACCCGCGCGGGCGCCAGCCCCGCGATGGCCAGCTCCACCCGGTTCTCCACTCCCGTCCGCACGCGCACGGGCTGCGGCGTGGGGTCGAACTCCAGCGTGTCCGCCCGCGGGTGGGTGAAGGCGACGGCGTACAGCGCCTCGGGGACGCCCTCCAGCGCGAAGCGGCCGGCCGAGTCGGTCACGGCGGCGTAGCGGGTGCCGGTGAGGAACACCCGCGCCCCCGCCAGCGGGCGGCCGGCGGTGCTGTCGAAGACCACGCCGTGCAGCGAGGAGCGCTCGGCGAGGGTCACCGTGGCTCCGCCGGGGACGGTCCCCCGCTCCACCTCGCCCCCCTGCTCCACCACCTGCGCCAGCAGGTCCATGCGCCCGGGGCCGCCGAGCACCCGGCGGCCGCGGCTCTGCAGGTCGCACCCCGGGCAGGTGGCCTCGACGGTGGCGCGGTCGTCGCCGGCGATCTCGGGGTCTTCGTGGAACACCGGCATGCGGATGGTCCAGCGCCGCACGATCCACGCGCCGTTCTCCAGCCGGTGGAAGCGCACCCACCCGCCCCACTCGTCGGGGCGGGCGAAGGGGAGGTTGGTGTAGCCGTAGCGGAGGGAGTGCAGCTCGTTGGTGGCGCGGTCCAGCCAGAGCACGCCCCGCACGTCGGGGAGGCGGCGGTCGCGCACCGGCTCGAAGGCCAGCCCCACCAGCCCGGAGCCGGGCTCCTCGGGCTCCTCCACCCGGAAGCAGTGGCCCGCCAGAAACACGTCGGAGAGGAGCACCCCCGCGTCGGGGCCGAAGTAGGAGATCCCCGAGCTGTCCGGCCGCACGTACCCCCGCTCGTCCAGCTCCTCGGCGGGGAGGGCGACGAACGGCTCCACCGACTCGGTGCGCGCGCTGTCGCCGCTCTCGGCCAGCACCAGGCCGGAGGCCGGGTCGAGGACGCGGCGGAAGGTGCGCAGGGCGAAGGCGTAGCCCCGCTCCCGGCGGGTGTACTCGGCCAGCGCCAGCGCCTTGCGCGCCTCCTCCCAGAGGGTGGCCACCTCCGGGCCCGCCTGCGTACGGGTGGCGCAGCGGCGGGTGGCCCGCGCCTCGGCGCGGATCCCCGCGATGCGCACCAGCGCGCCCGAGGCCGTCAGCCGCAGGGGCACCGCCTCGTCCACCCCCAGCCGCAGCGGCGCCGAGGTGGTGCTGCCGAAGCCGATGCGGTCCGCGCGCACGCGGTACTCGCCCGCGGCGGGGGCGCGCAGGGTGAAGCGCCCCGCGGCGTCGGTCAGGTCGCGCGCCAGCGCCTCGCCGCCGGCGCCCAGCAGCGTCACCAGCGCGCCCTGCACCGGCCTCCCCGTCCCCTCCTCCACCAGCGTCCCCTCCACGGACTGCGCGCGCACCGCCAGCGGGAGGAGGAGCGCGGCGGCCAGCAGGACGAGGGTGCGGAGGCGTGCGTGCGGCATGGCGGGATCGGGAGATAAGGGGTGCGGAGGTGCCTTGGCGGTTGGATGCCCCGCCCCCGGCCGAAGTTGGACGGA
>DASUNK010000573.1:0-4308 GCA_036277195.1 Longimicrobiaceae bacterium
GCACGACTGGACGGCCGAGCGGCTGACCCGCGAGGAGCTGTGCGCGGCGCTGGCCGGCGGGCCGCGCCTGGCGGTGTACGTGGGGCACGGGCGGCCGCAGGGGTGGAGCGGCTACCAGGCGGTGCGCTGGGACGAGGTGGCGGCGCCGCCGCTGGAGCGGCCGTGCGGCACGGTGGTGGGCTTCACCTGCAGCACGCTCCGGCGCGAGCGCGGGGCGGTGCCCTTCGGCGGGCGCTGGGTGGGGGAGGGGAGGGCGGCGGCGTACCTGGGCGCCGTCCGCCCCGTGCGGGTGGAGCCCGGCTTCCGCCTCACGGAGGCGCTGGGCGAGGAGCTGGCCCGCGGGGCGCACGCCACCATCGGCGCGCTGCTGGCCGCGCTCGACCGGCGGCTCCGCGCCGAGCCGGGGATGGAGGCGGCCCGGCGGGAGCTCCGCGCCTTCCGCCTGATGGGCAACCCCCTGCAGCCGCTGTACTGAACGTGGGACCGCGGTCGCACTTCGCACTTCGCACCTCGCACTTCGCACTTCGCACTCACGGACTCTTGTAGACCACCCCGTTCTTCATCACGAAGACCGCCCGCTCCAGCGCGCGCACGTCGCGGGTGGGGTCGCCCGCCACCGCCACTACGTCGGCCAGCTTGCCGGGGGCCAGGGTGCCGAGCCGGTCCTCCCACCCCAGCAGGCGGGCGGCGTTGCGGGTGCCGGCCACGATGGCCTGCATCGGCGTCATCCCGCCCCACTCCACCATCAGGGTGAACTCGTGGCCGTTGGCGCCGTGCTGCCCCACGCCGGCGTCGGTGCCCAGCGCCACCGGCACGCCGGCGCGCACGGCGATGCGGGTGGCGTTGCGCATGGCCTGGCCGGCGGCGCGGGCCTTCTCGGCGCGCAGCCCGGTGAGCACCCCCGCGTCCACCGCCCGCAGCACCGCCTCGCCGGCCATCATGGTGGGCACCAGGTAGGTGCCGCGCTCGGCCATCAGCCGCGCCCCCTCCTCGTCGAGGAAGGAGCCGTGCTCGATGGAGGCCACCCCGGCGCGGGTGGCGATCCGGATCCCCTCGGCCCCGTGGGCGTGCGCGGCCACCCGGCGCTCCAGCTGGGTGGCCTCGTCCACCATCGCCTTCAGCTCCTCGAAGGTGTACTGCGGCACCCCCACCGCGTCGCCCTCGGAGAGCACGCCGCCGGTCGCGCAGGTCTTGATGACGTCGGCGCCGTACTTCACCTGGTAGCGGACGGCGGCCACCACCTGGTCCGGCCCGTCGGCGATGCCGGTGCGGTAGTCGCCGTCGGCCAGCCCGGGGCGGAAGCCGTTGTCGTCGCAGTGGCCGCCGGTGATCCCCAGGCTGTGGGCGGCCACCTGCATGCGCGGCCCGCGCACGTAGCCCTGGTCGATGGCGATGCGGAGCGCCACGTCGTTGAAGTCGGGCGAGCCGAGCACCCGCACGGTGGTGAAGCCGGCCAGCAGCGTGCGCTCGGCGTTGGCGGCGCCCAGGATGGCGGCGAAGCCGGGGAAGTCGCGCACGGAGGCGTTGTCGCCGCCGGGGTCGCCCAGGGTGCGGCCGATGATGTGGACGTGCGCGTCGATGAAGCCGGGGAGGAGGGTGGCGTCGCCCAGGTCCACCACCCGCGCGTTGGCCGGCACCGGCACGGCGCCCTGGCGGCCCACGGCCACGATGCGGTCGTTGGTGACCACCACCACGCCGTCCTGCACCGGCGCGGCGCCGGTGCCGTCGATGAGGCGGGCGGCGCGGAGGACCACGGTGCCGGTGCCGGCGGTGGGGTGCTTGGGGGTCTGCGCGGCGAGGGGCGCGGCCGCGGCGGCGGCCGACATGACCAGCGCGAGGATGGATCGGCGGATCGCCTGTGCCTCCGGGGGGGAGGTGCCTGGACGAAGGGAAGGGTAAGATAGGACGGCGCCGCGCGGCGGCAACCGTTCACCACGAAAAGCTTGTAGTGCGGCGGAGCCCGCGGGTATTCTATGCTCCGGGCCCTACCCCTCCCCGCCTCCTCTCCCCCCGAATCGGCCATGAAGCTGGTCATCCAGAACTCGGCCCGCGTCTGGGGCGGCAACGAGAAGTGGGTGCTGACCCTGGCCGAGGGGCTCCTGGCCCGCGGCCACGAGGTGGTGGCGTCGTGCCGCGCGGAGAGCCCGCTCGCCCGCGAGCTGCGGGCCGCGGGTGTCCGCCTCTGCGGCGTGCGTCCCGGCGCGCTCCTGGACCTGCCGCGCGCCGTCCGCTTCGCGTGGTGGCTGTGGCGCGAGCGCCCGGACGCCGTGCTGCTCACCTCCTGGCGCAGCACCTTCTGGGGCGCCCGGGCGGCCCGCCGGGCGGGCGCGCGAGTGGTGGCGCGGCTGGGGATCGTCCGCGTGCCGGGGCGCGGGGCGGCCGCCTTCGCCTTCCGCCGCTGGGTGGACGCGCTGGTGGTCAACGCCGCGGAGATCCGCGAGGCGTGGGCGGGCGCGGCGGCGTGGTTCCCGGCGAGCCGCATCCACGTGGTGCTCAACGGGGTGCACCCGCCGGACGGCGACCGGGCCGCGGCCGGCGCGCGGCTGCGGCGGGAGCTGGGCGTCTCGTGGGAAACGCTCCTCCTCGGCGGCGCGGGGCACCTCACCCGCCGCAAGGGGTTCGACCTGCTGCTGGAGGCGTTCGCCCGCGCGGCGCTCCCGCACGCGCGCCTGGTGGTGGCGGGCGAGGGCCCCGCGCTGGCGGAGCTGCGCGAGCGGGCGGCGGCGCTGGGGGTGGGCGAGCGGGTGCACTGGCTCGGGCACCGCGACGACGTGCCGCGGGTGCTGGCCGGGTGTGACCTCTTCGTGCTGAGCAGCCGGAACGAGGGGATGGCCAACGTGATGCTGGAGGCGATGGCCGCCGGCACCCCGGTGGTGGCCACCGGGGTGAGCGGCGTGCGCACGGCGCTCGGCGCGGACGGCGACCAGCCGCCGGCCGGCTGGATCGTCCCTCCCGGGGACCCGGACGCGCTCGCCACCGCCCTGCGCGAGGTGGCGGCGCAGCTCCGCGCCGACCCCGCCGCCGTCGGGGCGCGGGTGGAGCACGCGCTGCGGCGCGTGGAGCAGCGCTTCGCGCCGGAGCGGATGGTGGCCGAGGTCGAGGCGGTGCTCGGCGGGCACCGCGCCGCCCTCCCGGCGCCGGCTCCGCGCGGGGCCCCCAGCCTCGTCGCGCTCGGCGACTGATGCCGCCTGCACCTTCACCCGCGCTGGCGGCGTGGCTCCAGGACCGGATCGGCGAGCTGGACACGGACGGCATCCAGAACTGGCTGTGGCGGGTCTGCAAGGAGGTCAACGCCTATCCGATCCACGGGAACATCATCTTCCTCTGGGCCCTCCGCCCGGACGGCACCCTCCTCTGCATCGACCACGAATCGCTCAACCACCCCACGGAGCGAAACCGATCCCGCCGCCGCCCACGAGGCGCTGGTGCTGGGAGCCCGCAACCATCCCGAGCTGCGGGAGCTCCTTCCCGCGCGCCCTGCGGATGCACGCACCTGCGAGCGCTGCGGGGGCACGGGCGGCCCGGTCACGCTGGTTCCGACGCGCTACGTCTCGGACCTCTGCCCCGACTGCGACGGACTGGGGTGGATGGTTCCGGGCCAGGAACCACCTGCATGAGCGTGTGATTCGCATCATGAAGCGCATCCCCACCCGCGCCGCGTGCTCCCTGCTCGGCCTGGTGCTCCTCCCCGCGCTCGCGGTGGCGCAAGAGGTGGGACGGATCGACCGCGAGCGCGGCCGCACCATGCTGCGCCAGCTGCGCGGCGAGATCGAGCGGCACTACTACGACCCCGCCTTCCGCGGCGTGGACCTGGAGGCGCGGGCGGCGGAGCTGGAGACGCGCATCGACACGGCCCGCTCCCTGGCCGAGGTGCTCGCCTCGGTGGCGCAGCTGGCCCTGCACTTCGGCGACTCGCACACCTTCTTCGTCCCGCCGCAGCAGACGGTGCGGGTGGACTACGGGTGGCAGATGCTGATGGTGGGCGATTCGACCTGCTTCGTGGCGCGGGTGGAGCCCGGGAGCGACGCGGCCGGCCAGGGGGTGAAGCCCGGCGACCGGGTGCTGTCGGTGAACGGCTACCGACCCACCCGCCGCAACCTCTGGCAGATCCTCTACCTCTTCCACCTCCTCCGCCCCCAGCCGGGGCTGCGCGTGGTGCTGGAGTCGCCCGCCGGCGAGCAGCGGCAGCTCGACCTGGCGGCCGAGGTGCGGCAGCGCTTCCGCGTGGCCGACCTCACCGGCGCCGACGGCGGCGGCGACCTCTACCGCCTGATCCGCGAGGCGCAGGAGGACCAGCGCGAGCTGGAG
>DASUNK010000574.1:0-2038 GCA_036277195.1 Longimicrobiaceae bacterium
TCTCCACCACCAGCTCCAGCCGGCCGTTGGCGTCCAGGTCGCGCACCGTCACCCCGTCCGCGGGGAGCGTGCCCACGCCGGGGAAGGCGTCGGGGGACTCGGGCGCCGCGTACGCCCCGCCGCCCAGCGGCGCGTAGTAGAGGGTGGTGGGGCCGTCGCTGTAGAGGAAGCCGGGGAGCCCCTCGCCGTCCAGGTCCACGGGGAAGAAGGCGCCCGCGCCGAGGTACCCGGGCAGGTCCGCTGCGCGCGGGACGAGGAGGGGCTCGAAGCGCGGAGCCGTCGGGGGAGCGAAGCGCGAGTAGCCGAAGGTGAGCGGAGGCAGGGCCTGCTCCGCGTAGGCGCCGTCGTCGCCCCGCCGGTACCCCGCCTGCCAGACGGCGTCGAGGAAGGAGAAGGTGGGCGTCTGCTCGTGGCCGAAGCGGGTGGCGCGCACCAGGCACGGCTCCGGTCCCAGCTCCGCGAAGCGGTGGAACATCAGCACGCCGCGGCAGAGGCGCAGGGTGCGCAGCTCGAAGCCGGCGCGATAGCTGGAGAAGGGATCCGCGCGCACCGGCCAGGGGCGGAACGGGCGGTAGGGGTCGGCGCCGGGGCGGTCCAGCCCCGACAGCTCGTACTCGCCGTAGTCGAAGACGGCCTCGAAGGCGAACGCCTCCGCACCGCCGCCCGCGGGGAGGTAGTTGCCGTAGGCGAGGGAGTGCAGGTAGCGCTGCCCGCGCCAGTCGTGCCCCGCCTCGGCCAGGGTGTCGGGCAGGTTCGCGCCGTCCTCGGGCTTCCAGGCGTAGAGCACGCGGCTCCCCCGCGGGTCCACGGACTCCTCCGGGAGCCAGCGGAAGACGCGCAGCGGGTCGCCGGGGTCGGCGATGCGGGCCGCCTCGCCGCGCCCGAAGACGGTGACGGTGTTCTCCGCGCTCACCACTCGCCAGTGGACGTCGCCGGTGTCGGCGCGGGTCCAGCGCTCCACCCGGCCGGCGCCGGCCTCCACCCGCGGCGCGTAGGCGCGCACCGTCCACTCGACCCCGTCCTCCGTCACCGTGCGCGCGTCGGGGACCCAGGCGCCATCTTCGAGGCGGAGGGCGGGGACCAGGTCGCCCGCGGCGGAGAAGAAAAACGTGTCGGTGTCATCGTAGCGGGGAACGCGCAGCCGCGTCTGCCGCCCGATCAGCGGCACGTCCACCGTGAAGCCCAGCCCGTAGGGGCCGTTCCCGGCGGCGGAGTTGTAGGCGAGGGTGAGGGTGGGGACGGGACCGCGCCCGGGAGTGGTGTGGAGGGGAACGGAGAAGGCGACGGTCCCGGAGAAGGCGGAGGGCTGGAACGATTCGCCCAGGCCGCGGATGGCGCCGCCGCCCTGCGGGAGGGAGAGGCCGGGGGGCATCGCCCTACCTCCCCCGCGCGGCCACGTCCCACGCCTCCACCACCTCGCCGCCGCGCACGCCGTGAAGCCGCTCCTGCAGGTTCACCGAGACGCAGACGTGGTTCGGCACCACGCGCACCCGCTCGCCCACGCGCGGCCGCCACGCGGTGCCCGAGAGGTCGAGGATGCCGTGCTCCTCGGAGAGCGCCTTCACCACCACCTCCGGCCGGTCGAGCAGTGCGCCGTAGCCGCCGCCGTCCGCGCGCAGCTCCTCCTTCGCCAGCGCCTTGGAGCCCGCGTCCACCACCGCCTGCCCCGGCACCGCGGTGCTCACCACCGTCGCCAGCACCGAGTATGCGCACTCGGCCCAGGCGCAGGCGCCGATCTCGGCCGTGGTGCGGTCGTTGAAGATGCTCGTCCCCGGGCGCACCTCGGTGAGCCCCGGCACCTCGTGCGAGCGCCAGAGCGTAGGGGTGGACCCGCCGCTCACCACCCGCGGCGGCACCCCCGCCCCCTCCAGCGCCTCCAGGAAGCGCGCCAGCGCCGCCGCCACCGCGCCGAGCGCCGCGCCCTGCTCCTCCACCGGCCCGCGCACGTGCCCGGGGTAGAAGAGGACGCCGCGGTACTCCACCCCCTCCAGCCCCGCCGCCTCGCGCGCCAGCGCCGCCGCGGCCGCGGGCGCGCCGA
>DASUNK010000575.1:0-5806 GCA_036277195.1 Longimicrobiaceae bacterium
AAGTCGGCGGCGCTCTCGTCGTGCGCGCGCTGCGGGAAGAGCGCGCCGGGCACCGTCCAGCGCCGGCGGGAGAGCACCAGCCGCCCCTCGTAGGTCATGCGCGGCCGCACGGCGATGCGCGGCGCCGGGGGCTCGGGAGGCGCCTCCGCCGGTGCCTCCGCGGCCTCGGCGACGGGGGCGCCCTCGCCCTCCTCGGCGGCGGGCGCGGGCGCCGGGCGCAGCCGGGGCGGCTCGGGCGTTTCGGGGAGCACCGGCGCGAAGGTCACCGGCGGGGTGAAGCGCGAGAGGAGCTGGTAGAGCGGCGGCCGCATGCGCGGGTTGAGGAAGCCCAGGTCCACCGGGATCACCCGCTTCCCCGAGGGCCCGTGCCGCAGCAGGAGGGTGTGCGGGTCCTCGGGGTCCGGCTCCACCACGAGGGTGGAGCTGAGCAGCTGCTCCTCGCTGGCGCCGCCCTCGCCCGTGGGGTAGCTGATCTCCCAGCGCAGCAGCGGCGGGTGCAGGTTGGCGTTGAACTGCGCGTCGCCGCAGATCTCGGCCAGCAGCTCGCCGGTGAGCGCCGCGTTGTCGCGCCGCACCTGCTCCGGCATCTCCTCCGGGAGCATGTAGAGGAAGCGCGAGAAGTACTTCCCGTACCCCGCCGTGTAGCTCCCCCCCTGCAGCAGCAGCCGCGGCTCGGGGTGCTCCCCGTCCGGCGGGAGGAGGAGGCCGAAGGAGCCCATCGAGCGGCACACCCCGCTGGTGTTCTCCACCCCGCGCAGCGCCTGCTCCACCTCGGCGGCGGCGATGGAGACCTCCTCGGCCTCGGGGTGCTCGCGCCAGCGCGCCTGCACCGCCTCGGTCAGCCGGGTGCGGGCCGCGTTCATCGCCTTGATGAACTCCAGGTCGAACGGGTTCCCCACGTTGTAGTCCTTGAGCTGCTCGCGGTCGATGCCGGCGCGCAGCTTGGCCTCCTTCTCCACGTGCCCCTTGAAGTGCTCGCGGTAGAAGTCCTCGTAGAACTTGAGCAGGGGGACGGAGCGGGCGTCCGTGTAGTAGCTGTCGAAGAAGTGCCGCATGGTGGCCTGCTCGCCGCGCGGCCAGGCCAGCCGCGCGGTGAGGCGGGTCCACTCGGCGAAGAGGTCGAAGGTGCGGGCCACCGCGGGGGTCAGGGGGATCTCGGCCGAGGCGCCGGCGGTGGCGTCCTCGTAGAACGGCATGTCGCGCCGCAGCCGGCCCTTCACCTCCATGGCCTCGAAGGCGGCGTTCACCAGCGCGTGGATCTCGTCGATGATCCGGGAGCGCCCCTCCACGTCGGCGGTGGTGTACGCCTCGGTCTGGGCACGCACCTGCACCAGCAGCTCGGACGACTGGCGGGCGTGGTCGTCGTCCACCGCGTCGAGCAGGGCCCGGAAGGGGAGGTCCCAGTCGGCGTCCTGCTCGCGGATCCCGGTGTGGAAGCGCAGGAAGCCGATCTCCAGCAGCTTGTCGAGATAGGCCTCCGCCTCCTCGGGCGAGGCCTCGATCTGCGGGTCCTGCGAGAGGGCCAGAATCAGCTCGCCCAGCGGCGCCTTCCCGGTGCCGTGCTTGCGGAAGCGCTGGGCGATGAGGTCCAGCACCTCGTTGGGCGGCATGCGCTGGAACACCTCGCGCCCCTGCAGCGCGGTGAGGAACACCAGCCGCCCGGCCTCCAGCCGCATGGTGGGGTTCGGCTCCACGTTCAGCGCGTGGCGGAAGGCGGGGCGCTCCTTGAGGTGGTCCAGCAGGATGCCGTACAGGAGCTTGTTGATGCGCACGAAGGAGCGCTTGGCGCGCGGGTCGCCCGCGAAGCGGAAGAGGCCGGACCCGTCCGCGCCGTCGCCATCCACGAAGCGCCCGTCGATGATGGCGCAGAAGGTGGAGAACGGGGTGGCCTTCATCGCCATGCGCGTGTAGTAGCGCAGCAGCCCCCGCTCCGTCTTCTCCTCCTTCCCCGAGAGCTCCGCGGCGGCGCGGTAGCGGTCCACGTACTGGTAGAGCGAGCGCGACGACACCATCAGCCCCTTGCGGAAGTCGGGGTCGCGGATCAGCGTGCGGAAGCGCTCGCGCAGCGCCGCCGTCTCCGGTCCCAGGGCCGCGCGCAGCTCCTCCTCCAGCCGCCGGCGCTCGTCCAGCTCCGCCTGGAAGCGGCGCACGGTGCCGGCCTCCTCCGGCGGGAGCCCGGCCGCGGCCTCCTCCAGCTTGGCCGGGGAGACGGGGCGCAGGTTGTACAGCTCGCGCTTGAGGGTGATGAGGCGGTTGCGCTGCGGCTTGTCGTCCGCGGCGCGCCCGATGGCGGCGAAGAGGAGGGCGGAGAGCGCCTCGCGCGCGCCCGCGAGCCGGTCCTCGACCCCCTGCAGGGTGCCGAGCAGCTCCAGGGTGCGCGCGGGGCGCAGCGAGTCGACGGTGTCGGCGGGGGCGCCGGAGACGCGGCAGACGAAGCGCGGCGCCAGGTGCTGTGCGCCGCCGTCCGCGCCCGGGGCCTGCCAGGGTTCCCTCATGGTCGGTCCTGCCTGCTGGAGATCGGGGTTTTTGTGGCGGCAACGGTCGGCACGGCGCGGGTGCCGGAGAAAGGTACGCCCGGCTGCGTCCACGCGGGCCGCCCCGGGCCGTGCCCTTCTCCACGCTGCTGGCTGACCGGAAATGCACGCCGGAGGCCGATTCTAACCCGCCGCCGCCGGGACACGCAAGTGCTCGGCGGCGGCCCGGCTGACGGCGGCGATGCGCTCGGCGTCGAGGGCCACGGAGCCGGCGTCCACCGCCCGGCCGAGCTCCGCCCGCGCCTGCTCGGCGCGCGCCAGGGCGCCCGCCGCGTCGCCCTCGGCCAGGCGCACCGCGGCCTCGGCGAGGAGGCGCTGGTGCGCGTCCACCAGCAGCCCCGGCCCCGCCCCGTCGAGGAAGACCCGGGCGCGCGCGGCGTCGTGCTCGTGCACGGCCACGAACCACGCCCCCTCCAGCAGCAGCCCGGGACGGGCCAGCTCCGCGATGGTGCCGATCCGCGCCAGCGCCCCTTCCAGGTGCCGGCGCGCGCCGGCCAGGTCGCCGGAGTCGAGCGCGTGCGCGTAGGCGTGCTGCAGCGCCACCACGTGGAAGGGCGAGGCGTCGGGCGCCGCCAGCGCCTGGCTCACCAGCCCGGCGTCCCAGTCGCGCGGGCGCTGGCCGCTGAGCGAGAGCCCGGTGAGCGCCTTCACCGCCATGTCGCGGTCCACCAGCGGGCCGGGGCGCAGGAGGTGGAGGATGCGCGCGCCGTCGGTATAGAACCCCGCGCTCGTCCCCGGCATCAGCGCCAGCGCCGCCACCGCCAGCGAGCCCACCCCCAGCACCAGCAGCGCCACCGCGGCATAGACCTGAGCCAGCGGGGCCTCCGGCGGGAGCGAGCCCAGCCCCAGCGCCCACCACAATCCCAGGAACGCCGCTCCCCCCGCCAGGCTGACCATGGGCCCCCCCGCGATCACCAGGAGCGTGCGGCGCCGCAGGTCGCGTGTGTCGGTGGGCGCGCTCACCGCCAGCCCGCCGAAGAGGGAGACCCGGCGGTTCAGCCGCACGCGGATTCGGCCGGCGTGGCGCTCCGCCCGCAGCGGCCCCACCAGCAGGAGGAGTGCGCGGAACCCCGCCAGCCGGCCGCCCAGCAGGTGCCCCACCTCGTGCATCGCCACCAGCAGGGGGAGGAGGGGGAGCACGCCCAGCGCGATCAGCAGCTTCTCGCCCCCGGTGAGGTCCGCCGCCGGCAGGTTGGTCATGAAGAACCAGGCGCCGGCCCCACCCGCCAGCGCGCCCAGGAGCATGGAGACCAGCATCCCCAGGATCTTGCGCGTGCGGCCCGCTTCCGTCTCCGTTCCCCGCGTCATGACTTGCATCGGCTCCAACCGATTGGCTCCACCAACCATCCCGTGCTACAACCCGGTGGGATGGTCGAGGAAGGTCCATTCCATCCCGAACCTCTCCGCCAGGTGGCGGGCCAGCGCCCGCACGCCCCACACCTCGGTGGCGTAGTGGCCGCCGTAGTAGAGGTTGATGCCACCCTCCTCGGCGTCGAAGTAGGTGTAGTGCGCGCCCTCGCCGGTGACGAAGGCGTCCAGCCCCGCCGCGGCGGCCGCGGCGATCATGTCGCCCGCGCCGCCGGTGATGACGCCCACGCGGCGCACCCGCTCGGGGCCGCCGGCCACCAGCTTCACCGGGCCGCCCAGGACGCGCTCCAGCCGTGCCCGCAGCTCGTCGCGGTGCAGGTCGAGCTCGCCCCACACTCCCAGCGGCATCCCCTGGTACGCGCCGAACGAGCCGCGCGCCTCGATCCCCAGCTCACGCGCCAGCACGGGGTTGTTCCCCACCTCCGGGTGCGCGTCGAGCGGGAGGTGGCTGGCGTAGACGGCCACCCCCGCGTCGAGCAGCGCCTTCAGCCGGCGGTAGCGCCGTCCCGTCACCGGCACGTTCCCGTCCCAGAACAGCCCGTGGTGCACCAGCAGCAGGTCGGCGCCCCAGGCCACGGCCGCGTCGACCGTGGCCTGCGCCGCGTCCACCGCCGCCGCCACACGGCGCACCGGGCGCGTCCCCTCCACCTGCAGGCCGTTCAGCGCGCCGGGGTAATCGGGCACCTCGGCCACTTTCAGGTAACGGTCCAGGTACTCGCGGAGCGCGCCCAGGTCCAAGAGTTTGAAGGGGATGGGGGCCAATCCACAAAACGTGGAAAACCCGGGTGGATAAGCAGGTCCGAACGCTGTGGAAAACGCCCAACCCCTTCTCCCGCAAGGAGATTCGACCCCTGCGTCAGTATGTGGAAAACTCGTCTGATTTCGGCGAGTTTTCCCCACCCGCTCCGGCCGGAAGTGCGCGCAGGGGCTCCGCCGCGCCCCCGTCGAGCATGTGGATCTGGCCGTTGAAGCGGGCGCCCTCCTCCAGGTGCAGGTGCTGCGCGCGGGCGTGGATCTGCCCCTCGATGTCGCTGGTGGCCTGCAGCACCAGGCGGGTCTCCGCCACCACCGTACCGCGGACGCGCCCGCCGATCACCGCGTCCTGGGTGATGACGTCGCCCTGCACCTCGCCGTCCTTGCTGACGAGCACGCTCACCGCCGCGCGCACGGTGCCCTCGATGCGGCCCTCCACGCGCACCGTGCCGTCGGTGACGAGGTCGCCGGTGATGGCCATCCCCGTCCCGATGATGGAGATGGAGCCGTCGCCGCCGCGCGGGGCGCCGTTGCGCGCCGCCGGGGAGGCCGCGGGCCGCTCGCCGCCCTTGCTCTTGCCGAATACAGCCATGGCTCAGTCCGGGTCTCGTGCCTGGGTGTCGGGGGCGGCCGAGTCTCCCCCGGCCGTGTCGGGGGTGGCCGCGCCCGCGCGGGCCCGCGCGCTGTCGGCCGCGCCGGTGCCCATCATCAGGTGGATCTGCCGCAGCTCCGCCTCGAGCCGCACCACCGCCCGCGAGAGCTGCTCCACCCGCTGGTTCTCGCGCCGCAGGTTCGAGACCTCGCGCTTGAGCAGGGGCACCCGCGCCGCCTGCGCCGCCACGTAGAACCACGACGTGGCCATCACCACCAGGAGCAGCCCCACCCCCACCGCCGCCGCCAGCGCCAGCCGCAGCCGCCGGTAGGTGAGCTCGAAGGAGCGCGTGCTCAGCTCGGCGCCCCCCTGGGGGACAACGATGAAGGTCATGCGGCGGTCGTCGCGAGCCATGCGCGCAATCCTAGCGCGCGTGCGCCCCCAGGATCAGCTCCAGCACGCGCTCGAAGTCGTCGTGGCCGTAGAACGGGATCTCGATGCGGCCGGTGTGCGGTCCCTGCAGCCGGATGCGTGCCGCCGTCCCCAGCGCCCGCTGCAG
>DASUNK010000576.1:0-6564 GCA_036277195.1 Longimicrobiaceae bacterium
GGCGTTCACCAGCCGCGGCACGTCCACGCGGGCGGGGGTGTCGAGCAGCGACACGATGACGGAGAGGGGGCCCTGCAGCTCGGGGTCGAGCCCCAGGCGGGCGAGGTCGCCGGCGCGCCGGGTGCCCGCCTCGCCGGCGAAGAGACGCGCGCGGCGGTCGGCGGGGGTGCCGGCCCACAGCTGCACGTTGCGGACGGAGCGCCAGAGCACCACGCCCAAGTCGCCCGGCTGCTCGTGGAGGAGGCCGAGGCCGTCGAAGCGCTCGTTGCCGCGCGTGAGGGCCGGCGGAACGCGCTGGCGGCGCGGTGCGGTGCCGGGTTTCGGCCGGTTGCGCGAGGTGGCGGTGGAAGCCATGCCGTAACGAAGGGGGGACGTGCGGTCGGGGCCGGATACGACGCCTGGATTATATCCGCGACTGTAACTTCGCGCCAGATTAAAAGTTCCGGACCCCGGCGAGCCGCTGCAGCTTTGACCGATCCCTTGCTCCTCTGAACCATGAGTGGATAGATTCCCACAGTGGGATTTCGGGAACAAAGGGAAGGGAGCCGGTGAGATGGGTCGAGCCTCCGTACGTTTCATGACGGTCGACAGCAAGGGACGCGCAACCCTGCCCGAAGACGTCCGGGCGGACCTCGGTCTCGAGCAGGGCGACCTCCTTCTCCTCGAAAAGACCGAGCGGGGCACGTACGAGCTCGTACCGGCAGCGCTCGTGCCGCGCGAGCAGCTCTGGTTCTATCACCCGGAGGTGCAGGCGCGGGTGGCGCAGGCCGAGGCGGACTTCCGCGAAGGGCGGGCCGCACGAACGGAGACCCCCGACGAGGCGCAGGCGCTGCTCGACTCGCTGAAGGATCGGCCGGCCCGGGCCGCGCGGCGCCACCGCTGATCAGGTCCCGTGGCGAAGAGGCAGCTGTTCAAGCCGGCCCTCTGGTCCGATCGATTCCAGGCCAGCTACGCCGCGCTTTCCTCGGAGCGCCAGCGGCAGTGCGACTCCGCAGTGATCGCGCTGATCAAGGGCGAGTCGTCGCCGGGTCTCCGCATCAAGCCGATCAAGCCCGACAAGCACTTCAACGAGGCGAGGATCAACGAGGGCGACCGGGTGGTGTTCCGCGAGGAGGGCGGAACCCTGTACTTCGTGGACATCGTGAAGCACGACGACATCGGGCGATACGGGCGGAAGCCGAGAGCCAGCCCCTAGCCCTGGCTACAGGGTGTTCCGCGCCCGCCCGAGCAGCCGCTCCAGCCCGGGGACGAAGGTCAGCTCGCGGTCCACGATGGCGGCGATCTCCTCCTCCTCGCGCCAGCGCCGCTCCAGCTCCGCCAGCTCCAGCTCCAGCAGCACCCGCTCCGCCTGGTCGTTGGCCGCGATCTCCAGCGCCACCGCCTGCGTGCGGTGCGTGTCCTCCAGCACCCCCAGCTTCAGCCGCCGCTCCGCCAGCCGCCGCGTCCACGCCTCCACCGAGCCGGCGCCCTCGATGACGTCCGTGGCCTCGCGGATGCGCTTCTCCGACGCGCCGTGGAAGTGGTGGTACGCCAGCGCCCGGCGCAGCAGGTGCTCCGCCGCCGCCCCCTCCAGCCGGTGCCCGCCCTCGCGGTCGCGGCCGCAGCGCGCGCACCCCAGCCGCAGCGCCACCCCCTCGCCCTCTTCGCCGGGCCCCACCACCAGCCGACGGGTCTCGGAGAACTTCATCTCCCCCAGCCGGGCGCCGCACCGCTCGCAGCGGCTCTCGCCCCGCCACGCCACCCGGCCGAAGCGGTACCACCGCGCCACCGGCACCAGCACGCTCCGGCCGTACCACATCAGCCCCACGCCGCCGGTAGCCACCGCCGTCGCGATCCCCGCCACCACTTCCACCCCCTGCAGCAGGTACGACTGCTTGCGCCGCCGCACCAGCTCGCGGCCGTAGCGCCACCACGCCTCCTCGGCCAGCTGCGCCCGCCCCACCCGCACCACCTCCAGGTCCTCCGCCCGCAGGAGCGCGACGTTGTCCGTCTGCGCCAGCAGCCGCGCGCCGTCCGTCGTCAGCCGCTCCAGCTCTTCCAGCACCTCCCAGCGCTCCTCGATCGGCGCCAGGTTCCAGCGCGCGCAGGCGGCGCAGACCACCCAGAGCCGGCCGCGCGCCGGGTCGAACGCCACCTTCCGCCCGTGGCGCAGGTGCTGCAGCGACTGGTTCTCGGCGAGCGGGACGTGGCAGAAGAGACAGCGGGTGAACACGGTCCGCCTTTCGCGGGGGATCGGGGGCGCTCCCTGACTACGGCCGCGGGGGGCGGGCGGTTCCACCTCCCGCCGTCAATCATACGTTTCCGCCGGGCGTTGCGCACCGCCCGGAGGCGACCTAACGTGGACGCGGTTCACGGCACCCCATCCGGAGGTACACGCATGAGACGAACGCTCCTGGCCCTGGCCGTGGCGGCCCTCCTCCCCGCGCCCGCGCTGGCGCAGGGCGACGCGGCCGTCCGGCTCGACTACGTGGAGGAGACGCTCCCCAACGGGCTCAAGGTCATCTACCACGTCGACCGGTCCACCCCGGTGGCGGCGGTGGACATCTGGTACAACGTGGGCTCGAAGCACGAGCAGCCGGGGCGCACCGGCTTCGCCCATCTCTTCGAGCACATCATGTTCAAGGGCTCGCGCAACGTGCCCGACGGCTCGCACTTCGGGCTGCTGGAGGACGCGGGCGCCCGCGCCGGGGCCGACATCAACGGCACCACCAGCTTCGACCGCACCAACTACTTCGAGCAGGTGCCCTCGAACCGGCTGGAGCTGGCGCTCTGGCTGGAGGCGGACCGCATGGGCACCCTGCTGGAGACGCTCACCCCGGAGAAGCTGGACAACCAGCGCGAGGTGGTGAAGAACGAGCGCCGCCAGGGGGTGGACAACCAGCCCTACGGCACCTGGCTGGAGCGGATGCTCACCCACGTCTTCCCCGCGGGGCACCCGTACCACCACACGGTGATCGGGTCGATGGAGGACCTCACGGCCGCCTCGCTGGACGACGTGAAGAACTTCTTCCGCACCTACTACGCGCCGAACAACGCGGTGCTGGTGGTGGCGGGCGACATCGACGTGGAGCAGGCGAAGCAGCTGGTGCGCAAGCACTTCGGCGACATCCCCCGCGGCCCGGCGGCGCCGCCGCTGCGCAGCCTGGACCTTCCCCCGCACGTCGGCGCGCCCCGGCGCGAGGTGGTGGAAGACGCCAACGCCCCGGCGCCCGCCGTGTACGTGGGCTACCGCGTCCCCAACGCCCGCAGCGACCGCGCCGACGCCACCTCCCTGCTGGGGTCGCTCCTCGGCTCCGGCCGCTCCAGCCCCCTCTACGAGTCGCTGGTGCGGCGGCAGCAGGTGGCCACCAACGTGGGCGCCTTCAACTTCGGGCTGGTGGACGGGGCGGACCTGATGGTCTTCTTCGCCACCGGGAAGCCGGGCGCCAGCCCCGACTCGCTGGAGGCCGCCCTGCTGGCGGAGCTGGGCCGCGCGGGCGAGGCGATCACCGAGCCGGCGCTGCAGCGGGTGAAGGCCGGCCAGCGCTACTCCTTCGTGAACAACCTGCAGCGGACGGGCGGCTTCGGCGGCCGGGCCGACATGCTGGCCCAGGCCTGGACCTTCCACCGCGACCCCAACTGGGTCAACACCCGGCTGCAGGCGCTCGACCGGGTGACCGTGCCGATGCTGCGGGCGCTGGCGGCGGAGCGCCTGGTGGAGAACAACCGCGTGACGCTGGTCTTCGTCCCCCGCCGGGCGGCCGCGCCACCCACCAACCCGGGGAACTGACCATGCGCGCATCGTATCTCCCGACGACCCTGCTGGCGTCCGCCCTGGCGCTGGCGGCCGCCCCCGCCGCGGCGCAGGACCGCGAGCAGCCGCCCGCGGCCGGGCCGCTGCGCCCCTACGTGGTGCCGCAGGTCCACGACTTCCGCCTGGCGAACGGGGTGCGCGTGGTGGTGGTGCCGCAGCCCACCCTCCCCATCGTCAGCGGGCGCATCATCCTCAACGCCGGCGCCGTCTACGAGCCGGCGGAGAAGAACGGGCTGGCCGCCCTCACCGGCAACCTGCTGGACGAGGGGGCGCAGGGGATCACCGGCCCCGAGCTGGCGCAGCGGATGGAGCAGCTCGGCGCCCAGTTCTCCACCGGGGCCGGGCAGGCCACCGCCTTCGCCAGCGTGAGCGCGGTGAAGGGGGTGTTCCCCGACGCGCTGGAGCTGGCCGCGCGCACGGTGCGCGCGCCCACCTTCCCCGAGGCCGAGTTCACCCGGGTGCGCAACGAGTCCGTGGCCGCGCACGTGCAGGCGCTGGCCAGCGTGGAGGGGCTCTCCAGCGAGGCGTTCTGGCGGGCGGTGTTCGAGTCCTCGGCCCCGTACGCGCGGCGCTCGCAGGGCACCCGCGAGTCGCTGCCGCGCATCACCCGCGACGACGTGCTGGCCTGGCACCGGCGGATGTTCGCCCCCGGCAACGCCACCCTCCTGCTGGTGGGCGCGGTGACCGTGGACGAGGCGCGGCAGTGGGCCGAGCGGGCGCTGGGCGCCTGGAGCGGGCAGGCGCCGCAGCTCTCGCCGGTGGCCAACCCGGCGCGGGCCGTCCAGGGGACGCGGGTGATCCTGGTGGACCGGCCGGGCTCGGTGCAGTCCGGGGTGTGGGTGGGGCAGGCCAGCCTGGGCGCGGCGGACCCCAACTTCGTCCCGATGCAGGCGCTCTCGCAGGTGCTGGGCGGCGGCTTCAAGGCCCGCATCAACATGAACCTGCGCGAGCGGCACGGGTGGACGTACGGGGCCTTCACCGCCTTCGCGCCGCTCGACCGGGCGGGCGTCTTCGCCATCTCCTCGTCGGTGCGCACCAACGCCACCGACTCGGCGCTGGTGGAGATGGTGGGCGAGTACCGGCGCATCGCCGCCGAGGAGGTGCCGGCCGAGGAGCTGCGCAACGCGGTGGGGAACATCGTGGGGAGCTTCCCCAGCAGCGTGCAGACGGTGCAGAGCCTGGCCGGGCGGGTGGAGCAGATCCTGATCTACGGGCTGCCGCTGGACTACCTGGCCACCTACCGCGAGCGGCTGGCCGGGGTCACGCCGCAGGCGGTGGCGGCGCTGGCCCGCGCGCACCTGCGGCCGGACGCGCTCACCATCGTGGTGGCGGGCGACCTGGCGGCGATCGAGGCGCCGATCCGGGCGCTCAACCTGGGGACGGTGGAGGTGTGGGACGCGGCGGGGAACCAGGTGCGCTGAGGGTCAGGCCGGCGCCTGGGCCTGCCGGGCCAGGCGCCGGCGCTCGGCGCGGCGCTCGAAGAGGAGGTAGAGGGCGGGGGTCACGGTGAGCACCAGCACCGTGCTCGACGCCAGCCCCCCGAGGAGCGCGTAGCCGAGCGCGTTCCAGATGTTGGCGTCCGCCTCCTGGCTGAAGAGCACCAGGGGGAGGAGCCCCAGGATGGTCACCGCGCTGGTCATCAGGATCGGCCGCACCCGCTCCAGCGTGCCGCGGTGGACGGCGTCGCGCAGCGGCAGCCCCTCGCCGCGGCGCAGCTGGTTGACGTGGTCCACCAGCAGCGTGGCGTTGTTGGTCACCACCCCCCCCATCATGATCACCCCGATGAACGCCTCGCGGGTAAAGCTGGCGCCGGTGAAGAAGAAGGTCAGGAACACGCCGATCAGCGCCATCGGCACCGTCAGCAGCACGCACAGCGGCTGGCGCAGCGACTCGAAGAGGGCGGCCGTCACCATGAACACCAGCACCAGAGACACGGCCAGCACGCCGTAGATCTGCATCCGCTCGTCGTCGGACCACTTCCACTCCTCGCGCCCCACCAGCGTGTAGCCCGCGGGAAGGCGCGTGGACCTCATCACCGCCTCGTGCACCCGGTCGCCCAGCTTGGTGGGGCCGCGGAACTCGTAGCTCACCGTGCGCTGGTACTGCTGGTCCTCGCGCAGGATGCGGCTGAGCACCTCGCGCTCGCCCACCCGCGCCACGTCCGCCAGCCGCACCGAGCCGCCGCCCGGCGCGGGGATGGCCAGCTGCTGCAGCTGCTGCACATCCAGCCGCTGGTGGCCGTCCAGCGCCACCGAAAATCCCACCTCCTCGTCCCCCATCCGCAGCCAGCCGCGCTGCCCGTTGCGCCCCACCGCCGCGCTCACCCGGCTCACCACCTCGCGCGCCGTCAGCCCGTGCGCCCCCAGCGCCGCGCGGTCCACCCGCAGCACCACCTCCGTGGCCTTGTCGCGCTGGAACCAGGCGCCCGACGAGTTGGTGTCCACGTCCTGGATGCGGCTGAAGGCCTGCAGCCGGCGCCCCAGGTCCTCCGCGATCTCGCGCACCCGCTCGTAGTTGTAGCCCAGCACCTTGATGCTGTAGTTGGGCGGCGACGAGCCCCCGCCGTAGAACGAGGGGCCGTACCCCGTCACCCGCACCTCCGCGCCCCCGTACTGGTGGCTGTATGCCTCCAGCTGCTCCTTGATCGAGAGGGGGATGGAGGTCTCCTGCAGCGAGTCGGGGAACTCCACCCGCATCTGCGCCGCCTGCGGATACACGTAGGTGGTGAAGCGCGCCACCTCGGGCATGGCCCGCAGCCGGGTCTCGAAGTA
>DASUNK010000577.1:0-2100 GCA_036277195.1 Longimicrobiaceae bacterium
CTTCCGACCGGACGCGCCGCGCACCGAGCCGCCCGCGCCCCCGCGCGAGTGCGTGCTGGTGACCGCCGCCGCCGGCGCCGACCCCGGCTGGGGCGACGTCTACCCGGCACTTAGGACTCAGGACTTAGGACTCAGGACTCAGGACTCAGGACTTCCTTGCCCTTAGCGCTCCTGCACCGCCGCCTGGTCGTGGGGATGGGACTGGCCGCCCTGGCCGCCTTCGCGGCCGGGGCCGGGCTGTCGCCCACCCTGCTGCTGGCCGCCGCGGGGCTGGGGCTCGCCCTCTGCTGGCAGCCCTCGCCCGAGTGGAGCCGCTGGGTAGAGCTGGCCTCGCGCGTGGGGGTGGTGGCGCTCTGCGCGTGGATGCTGTACGTGGCGTTCGTGCTGGTGGGCGACTTCATGCCCGCCGTGCTCGCCATGCTCCTCTTCCTGCTGGTGGCCGAGTGCCTGCGCTCGCTGGAGGCGCGCAACGACATGCGGCTCTACTCGCTGTCGTTCGCCCTGCTCATCGCCGCCACCGCCTACTATCCGGGGCTGGGGTTCGCCGCCGGCTTCACCGCCTACGTCGCCCTGGCCACGCTGGGGATGATGGTCGGCTTCCTCCGCCGCCAGAGCGAGCAGTTCCGCCTGGCCAACGTGCGCGTGGGACGCCGCTTTCTGGTCACCACCGCCGCCCTCTCCGGCATCACCCTGCTGATGAGCGCGGCGCTCTTCGTGGTCTTCCCCCGCCTCCCGCGGCAGTGGAACGTCCACGGCCGCCGCGGCGCGGGCGAGGTGATGGCCGGCTTCAGCGACCAGGTGTCGCTCGGCGAGGTGGGGAGCCGCATCACCTCCAATCCCGAGATCGCCTTCCGGGTGGAGTTCCCGGACGGACGCCCCGCCTTCGCCGAGGGACTGTACTGGCGCGGCCGCTCCTTCGACCGCTTCGACGGGGTGCGCTGGTCGCGCTCGCGCAGCATCCCCTCCGCGCGCCTCTCGCCGAGCACCTACGCCTCGCGCTGGGGCGGGCCCTTCCTCCGCTCCCGCATCTTCGGGGTGCCGCCGGGGGCCGGCGTGCTCTTCGGCCCCCACCCGATCGTGGACCTGCGGCCGCGCTCGGCCATCCGCCACTTCAACGACGCCACGGGCGACGTCCTCTTCTTCGGCTCGGACATGCCCGTGTACACCGTGGTCTCGGCCGCCCCCTCGCCCCCCGACGACTCGCTCCGCGCCGCCCCCGCCGGCGACTACCTCGACCTGCGCCCCTACCTGCGCCTGCCGCGGCTCTCCGAGCGCGTGCACCGCCTGGCGGACTCGATCACCGCCGGCCACGCCGGGCGGCTGGAGCAGGTGCGCGCCCTGGAACGGTGGCTGAAGACGGAGTTCGCCTACACGCTCGACCTCCCCCGCACCCGCGCCGAGGCCACGCTGGAGGGCTTCCTCTTCCGCCGGCGCGAGGGGCACTGCGAGTACTTCTCCACCGCGCTGGCCGTGCTGCTGCGGGCGAAGGGAATCCCCGCCCGCAACGTCACCGGCTTCCTGGGCGGGGAGTGGAACCAGTTCGGCGAGTACCTGGCCGTCACTGGGAACGACGCGCACGCCTGGGTGGAGGTGTGGTTCCCCCGCTACGGCTGGGTGCCCTTCGACGCCACGCCCCCCGGCCGCGCGGGGGTGGTGGGCCGCGGGCGCGACTCGTGGGCCTGGCCCGCGCGCTTCTGGCTCGACGGCATCGAGTACCGCTGGTACAAGTGGGTGATCGACTACAACCTGGACAAGCAGATCGCCCTCTTCCGCGACTTCAGCGACATGTTCTCGCGCGAGCCCTCCGTGCCGGGCGCCACGGAAGGCAACGACGGCGGCTGGCGTAGGCCCCTGCCGTGGGCGATGGGGACCCTGGCCGTCGCGCTCTGGGTGATCCTGGCCGGCCGGCGGCGCGGCCGTCCGCTCGGCCCCGAGAGCCGCGCCTACCTGGCGCTGCGGCGCGCCTCCGCGCGGGCCGGGTGGCTTCCCCACGCAGGGGCGGGGACGCCGCTGGCGCTCGCCGGGGCGCTCGCGCGTACGGGCGCCCCCGGCGCCGAGGCGGCGGCGGGGGTGATCGGCCTGTACGTGCGCGCCCGCTTC
>DASUNK010000578.1:0-3114 GCA_036277195.1 Longimicrobiaceae bacterium
GCGGGAGGAAGGTGGGCTGCGGCTCCAGCGCAATGCTCGCGTACACCGCCAGGTAGAGGAGCACCCCGGTCACCAGCCCCGCCAGGAAGACGGTGTAGGCGGTGCGCAGGAGGTTGAACTTGCGCTCCAGCACCGTCCCCAGCACGTAGATGTCGCGCGACATGTCGCGGTAGAGGCGGTCGGGCTCGGTCATCAGCTCGGCCACTCCCTCTTCGTACTCCTCCAGCGAGAGCGACACGAAGCTCCCGAAGAACATCAGGTTGGGCTGCGGCGGCCCGCCCGCCTCCGTGGCGGGAGGCGTGGTACGCACCCGCGGGCGCGCCGCCAGCACCGCGAAGCCGAGCGAGATCAGCCCGCTCACCAGCACCACCGCCGTGGGGAGGAGGAGCCACGCGTTGGTGCCGATCTTGGGCGAGATGGCCGCCAGGATGATGGAGATCATCAGCCCGTTGATGCTGATCATGATGTTGGCCTTGCTGTCGGCCAGCGCGCTCAGGTCCACGTGCATCCGGTACGAGGTCCGGAACATGGTCTCCATCCCGCGGTCGGCCTGCTTGGCCTTCTCCTTCTCGCGCTCCTTCTCCCGCTCGCGCTCCTTCTCGAGCTGCTTCTCGCGGTCCTTCTTCGACATCTTCCTCTCCTCCCCCGCCGGGTGCCCGGAGGCGGCCGCCACGGGCAGGGGCGTCTCTTCGGCCATGATGCGAATCCTCCGGGTGGGGGTGGCGGCCGCCTGCTGCAGCAGGCGGTAGCTCTCGGCCTGGGCGCGGACGGGCGGGTCCGCGCGGGGGACGTACTCGTTGGTGAGCCCGGGGTCCAGCACCCGGGCCTTGCGGTTGTCGGCGAGCTGCAGGTCGAGGAGGGCGAAGACCTCGCGCCGCACCTCCGCGTCCAGCAGGGGGAAGGCGACCTCCACCCGGTGGCTGAGGTTGCGCGTCATCCAGTCGGCCGAGGCCAGCCAGCAGTGGTCGGCGCCGCCGTCGTGGAAGACGAAGACGCGGGCGTGCTCCAGGAAGCGGTCCACCACGCTGCGGGCGTGCACGTTCTCGCTCGCCCCCGGGATGCCGGGCACCAGGCAGCAGATGCCCCGCACCACCAGGTCCACCCGCACCCCCGCCGTACCGGCGCGGCAGAGGGCGTCGATCATCTCCGCGTCTTCCAGGCTGTTGACCTTGACGACGATGCGCGCGGGGCGGCCGGCGCGGGCGTGCTCGATCTCCCGGTCGATGAGGCGGAGCAGCGCGGGGCGAAGCTGCCGGGGCGCCACCAGCAGGTGCCGCAGCGGCGGGAGCTCCGCCTCCTCGCCGGCCAGGTGGCGGAAGACGGCGCGCACCTCGGCGGTGAGGCGCGGGTCCGCGGTGAGCAGGGCGTGGTCCGCGTAGACGCGGGCGGTGCGCTCGTTGAAGTTGCCGGTGGCGAGGAGGGCGTAGTCGCGCAGCGCCCCGCCCTCGCGCCGGGCGGCCAGCGCCAGCTTGGCGTGCACCTTGAGCCCGGGGACGCCGTGGATCACCCGCACCCCGGCGTCGCGCATGCGCTCGGCCCACTCCAGGTTGGCGGCCTCGTCGAAGCGGGCCTGCACCTCCACCACCGCGGTCACCCGCTTGCCGCGCCCGGCCGCCTCCACCAGCGACTGCACCACGGCGGAGGGCGACGCCACCCGGTAGAGGGTGATCCACATCTCCTCCACCTCCGGGTCCCCGGCGGCCTCGGCGAGGAAGCGGAGCACCGGGTCGTACGCCTGGTAGGGGAAGTGGAGGACGTGGTCGCGCTCGGCCACCGCCGCCAGCACCGAGGGGGCGGCGGTGAGCACGGGGTGCGGGAGGGGCGGGAGGGGCTCGGCGGCCAGGTCCGCGCGGTCGAAGCGGGGGAAGTGGTGCAGGTCGTGGAGGTTGTGGTAGCGGCCGCCCACCACCAGGTCCTCGTCGGCCAGCCCCAGCCGCGCCTGGAGCCGGCGGAGCATCTCCGGCGGCGTGGCGGGGTCGTAGAGGAAGCGGCAGGGGAGGCCGGTCTCGCGCCGCCCCAGGGAGTGGCGCACCTCCTCGGCGATCGGGCGCTCCGCGTCCTTGCGCACGTACAGCTCCGCGTCGCGCGAGAGCTTGACGGCGTGGGCGGCGCCCGGCCGGTGTCCGGGGAAGATCTCCGCCAGGTAGAGGCGCACCACGTCGTCCACGAAGGCCACGCACGCCGCGCCGTCGTCCGCGGGAGGGAGGGTGACGAAGCGCTCGGCCCCGCCGGGGAGCTGTACCAGCCCGTAGCGGGGCTCCGCGCCGCCGCCGGCGCCGGCGGGGAAGAGCTCCACCACCAGGTAGACGGCGCGGTCGCGCAGGAAGGGGGGCTCGGGCGCGTCGAGGAAGGCGGGCTCCAGCTTCGGCGCCACCTGCTCGCGGAAGAAGCCGGCCAGCCACGCCCGCTGCGCCGGCGAGACGCCGCGCTCGTCGACCACGCGGATCCCCTCCCGCCGCAGGGCGGGGAGCACCTCTTCGCGCAGCACCCGGCCGAACTCGTTCTGGTGGCGGACCGCCAGCCGGTGGATGCGGCGGAGGAGCGCGGCGGCGTGGCCGCCCTCTTCCGGGCCGCGGCGCGCCTGCGCGCGCAGCGAGGCCACCCGCACGCGGAAGAACTCGTCGAGGTTGGAGGAGAAGATGGCGAGGAAGCCCAGCCGGTCGAAGAGGGGGACGGAGGGGTCCTTGGCCTCCTGGAGCACCCGGTGGTTGAACGCGAGCCAGCTCAGCTCCCGGTTCAGGCGGGGCGTGGCCTGCTTGGGTCGCATCGCGGAGTCTGCGCGGGGATGGGACTGCACACCGTCCGTTTCCACGATACGGACGGCCGGCGCGGGGGGCAAGGCTGCCCCGCGCCCAGGGATCGGCGTGCCAGACCTTGGAGACGCCCACCGGGAGCGGCGTAGCGACTCTCTAGGACCCAGGTAGCGTGCGACATAAGTTACGCGGTGACGATCATCGCTGCCTTTTGCACCCCGTCGGCCCCCGGGGACATTCATGAAAGCGCTGCTCGGGCTGTTCGCGCTCCTGTTCGGCACGTCGAGTCCGAAGGCTGAGCCGCCCGCCGGTACGCCTGCTCCCGTTGACGAGCTAGTCACCGGTGTCGTGGACCCGCGGG
>DASUNK010000579.1:0-3600 GCA_036277195.1 Longimicrobiaceae bacterium
CGCGGGGCTGGTGGCGGTGAACGCCGTGCGCGGCGGCCATCCACCCGCCTGGATGTGACGTGGCGGACGACGCGCGGCTCGACGCGCTGAAGCGGATGGCCGCCGCGCGGCCCGACGACCCGCGGCCGCGCTTCGGGCTGGCGCTGGAGTACGAGCGGCTGGAGCGGTGGGAGGAGGCGGTGGAGGAGCTGCGCGGCTACCTGGCGCGCACCGACGACGAGGGGAACGCCTACGGCCGGCTCGGCGCCGCGCTCCGCAAGCTCGGGCGCGACGGCGAGGCGCGAGAGGCCTACCGGCAGGGGGTCGACGCCGCCTACCGCCACGGCCATCCCACCATGGCGATGGAGTTCGAGGAGCTGCTGGACGACTGGGAGGGCTGAGCCCCGTCAGCGGGTACGGACGAGCTGCTCGATCTCGAAGGCCACCGCCTCGGGGGAGCGGCCGTCGGTGGGGATCCCCAGGTCCGCCAGGCGGTAGAGCGGCTCGCGGTCGGCCAGCATCTCCGCCACCACCGCCGCGGCCTCGGGGTGGTCGCGCAGGGGGCGGTCGATGCGGTCCTCCCGCAGCCGGCGCACCGTCTCCTCCGGCGACACGCGCAGCCACACCGAGAGCGTCCCCGCTCCCAGCGACGCCAGCAACTCCGGGCTGGTGATCCACCCGCCTCCCGGCGCCAGCACCATCCCCGGCGCCCCGGCCACCTCCGCGGTGAGCGCCGCCTCCAGCGCGCGGAAGCGCTCCTGCCCCGCCGCCTCGATGATCTCCCGCACGGTGCGCCCCTCGCGCCGCTCGATCTCCACGTCGAAGTCGAGGTAGCGCCACTCCAGCCGCCGCGCCAGCGCCTGGCCCACCGTGCTCTTCCCCGAGCACATGTAGCCCAGCAGCACCACGCGGTCGACGGCGTGCGGCGGAGGCGGCAGCGGCTGGCTCATCGCCGCGCCCCCGCGCAGGTTGCGGGCCGAAGGCGGAAGCCGCCGGGGAGAGGCTCCCCGGCGGCTCCGTCATGAACGTCCGGCTGGCGGCGTCACAAGTTCAGCCAGTAGTTCACCTTGATCAGCAGCACGTTGGTCGAGGGGACGTCGTACCCCCGCTCGCGGCCGAAGAGGCGGCGGAAGTCGCGCCCGAAGCGCACGCTCCCGTCCGGGTTGAAGTCCGACCGCGCCGACCCCCACACCAGGAAGAGCGCGCTCCCCGGCCGGTACTCCCAGCGCAGCACCATGTTGCTGCGCAGCTCCTTCACGTTGAAGTCCGGCTTGCCGAAGCTGAACTCGAACGGCCCGTCGCCGTTCAGGTCCACCTCGTAGCGCATGGAGTCCGCGTTGAAGGTGATCTCGTCGGGCGTGTAGATGTGGAAGCGGTCGTCGAAGTCGTCCGCCCGCGGGTCCGCCACCTCCCTGAACTCCGAGTACTCCCCGCCGGCCACGAAGGGCTGCGCGTAGAACTCCAGCGTCAGCTTGGGGGTGAAGGCGTAGCTCAGCCGCGTGCTCACCGAGAAGGAGCGCTGCTCGATGTGCGCGAACACGAAGCGCCGCTCGCCCAGCGCGTCGAGCTGCGTCACGTAGATCCAGGGGTCCTGGCTCACGTTCAGGTTGGGGTTGATCGAGGCCTGGATGCGCCCGCCGGGGCGGAAGGCCAGGAACGCGCCCGTCCACCACCCGCCGCCCACCGTGCCGAACTCCTTGAAGAAGCCGCCCCACATCTCCCCGCTCACCTTCTTGCGCCCGTCGGTGAAGAAGCCGGCGTTCCAGTTGGTGTAGGTGGGGCCGACGAAGGCCGGCCCGCCGCGCAGCACGTCCGCCCGCAGCGCCTCGATCTCGTTGTCCGTGCTCCAGTACGCCCCCCAGTTGTTGTGTAACTGGAAGGAGCCGTTGAAGTTGAAGCCCGTGGTCAGCCGCTCGCCCCCGAAGGTGAAGCCGTTCCACTGGTTGGCGTTGATGTTCCAGTTGCGGAAGAGCTTGGTGGGCGTGTTCACGTGGTAGCCCAGCCAGGAGCCCTGCAGCATCCAGTCGGTGTTGCGCTGGAAGCCGACGTCGTTCATCTCCAGCCCCGGCGAGCGCGCGTGCCCGTACAGCCCGCCGCGCCAGCGCCCGCCGCCCAGCTTCTCCACCTGCACGTCCGCCAGCCAGCCGCTGAGCGAGGTGCGCGTGGGGTCGAACTCCACATGGTCCGCGTCGGGGCGCTGGAAGAAGTGCCCCGCGCGCGTCTGGATGTTGGAGATGGCCGCCTCGTCGCCGCGCACGTTGGTCCCCAGCACGGAGGCGGTCGCCTCGTAGTTGTTCCCCCAGAAGCGGTGCCGCCCGTTCACCCCGGCCAGGAAGGCGTCGCGGGTCAGGAAGTCGAGCCGCCCGTCGTCCGGGAGCTCGCGGTGCGTGTAGGTGCCGATCACCCCCACGGCGCTGTTGCCGCCGCGGAAGTCCTTGATGGCGCGCGCCACCAGGTAGTTGGTGAGCGGCTCCACCACCGCCTCGGTCTCGTCGCCGTCGTCCATGAAGCGCACGTTCTCCTCGGCGGTCAGCGCGTCGAGGAAGCCGATCGACCACCCGGTGCGCGTCTTCCCCGACACCTTGGCCGCGGCCAGGATGGTGGTGGCCTCGGGGGCGTCGGTGAAGCCCACGCCGTTGGGGGCGCCGCCCTGCGGGGTGCGGCCCAGCCGGCGCGAGTAGAACGGCTGGTCGTTGCCGAAGCCCGTGCTGCGCACGAAGTAGGGGAACGCCACCGGGAAGCGGAAGATGTCGGCGCCCTCCACGAAGAAGGGGCGCCGCTCGGCGAAGAAGGTCTCGAACGCCGAGAGGTTCACCTGCGAGGGGTCCGCCTCCACCTGCCCGAAGTCGGGGTTGATGGTGGCGGTGAGCGTCAGGTCCGAAGTGATGCCGTACTTCACGTCGGCGCCCATCGACCCGAAGGTCTCGTTCTGGTCGTAGAAGGGGTCCTCGTCCTGCCCGGGGGCGCGGGTGACCCGCCCCACCGTGTACGGGAGCACCTCCAGCCGCCGCACCGGCCGCAGCCCGGTGAGCCCGTGCAGCTCGCCCGACTGCGAGATGAAGCCGTTCACGTCCGGGAGCACGGGATCGAAGTCGGAGAGCTCCGAGCGGCGGGCCAGCTCGCGCCGCACCTGGAACCCCCAGACGCCCTGCCCCTCGGTCGAGGTGGTGAAGCGCAGCTGCGAGAGGGGGATGCGGTACTCTACCGCCCACCCCGCCGAGTCCACCTTCGCGGCCGAGGACCACACCGCGTCCCAGCCGAGGTCCTCGTTGAAGTCGTTGGAGTGGAAGACGTCCTTCTGCACCCCCCGCGGGTTCACCGAGAAGCGGAAGGCGGTGCGCTTGTCGTTGTAGCTGTCGATGAAGAGGTGTACCCAGTCCGACGCGATGCCGCTCAGGTCCCGGCGGCCCAGGGGCTGGAAGATGGAGTCCGGCCTGGGGTCGTGCAGCCGCACGCCCACGTAGATGGCGGCCGCGTCGAAGAGCACCCGCACCTCGGTCTGCAGCGAGGCGGGCTGGCCGGGGTTGGGCTGCCGCTGCACGAAGTCCGTGACCGGCTGGGCCTGGCTCCAGGCCGCGTCGGTCAGCACGCCGTCGATCTGGGGCGCCTCGCCGGTGAGCC
>DASUNK010000580.1:0-10261 GCA_036277195.1 Longimicrobiaceae bacterium
CTCCACCCGGGTGATGAGCTCGGAGGTGTGCACCTTGGGCGCGCCCGTCACCGAGCCGCAGGGGAAGAGGGCGCGGAAGACGTCCGCCAGCCGCGTCTCCGGCGGCGTGCGCGCGCGGATGGTGGAGGTCAGCTGGTGGACGGTCTCGTATCGCTCCACCTCGAAGAGCCGCTCCACCCGCACGCTGCCGAAGGTGGCGACCCGCCCGGCGTCGCTCCGCAGCAGGTCGACGATCATCAGGTTCTCGGCGCGCTCCTTGGCCGAGGCGGTCAGCTCGGCGGCCAGCCGCTCGTCTTCCTCCGGCCAGCGGCCGCGCGGGCGCGTGCCCTTCATCGGCCGCAGCTCCAGCTCGCCCCCGCTCCAGCGGAAGAAGAGCTCGGGCGAGGCGGAGAGGACGGCGGTGCCGCCGAAGCGGAGGAAGGCGCAGCAGGCGGAGCGCTGGGCCAGGCAGAGCCGGCGGTAGAGCGCGGCCTCGCTCCCGGCGAAGGGCGCGCGCAGCCGTACCGTGAAGTTCACCTGGTAGGTGTCGCCCGCGGCGATCCACTCGCGGATGCGCTCCACCCGCTCGCGGTAGCCGGCGAACGGGGTGTCCGTCTCCCACGCGCCGAGGGTGGCATCGCCCGAGGTGTCGTCCCATTCCGGGGAGGATTCCTCGCGCTCCGCGTAGAGGGCGAACCAGGCCAGCGGCAGGCGGGGATCGGGGGGGTGCGCGGCGAGGGCGGGGTCGAAGGCGGGGGCGGCCTCGTAGGCCACGAACCCGACGGCGTGCAGTCCATCGGCGGCGGCGCGCTCCACCTCGACGAGGAGGGGGACGACCTCGTCCAGCCGGTCCGCCCGCAGCACGCGCCGCGGCCCGCCGAAGCGGAAGGAGCGAGCCCCGCGCGCGGGGTCGAAGGAATCGAGCCGGACGACCGGATCGGCCACGGCGCGCCTCACTCCACCTCGTCGATGGAGCGCGGCCAGTCCTCTTTCAGCAGGCGCGAGAGGGAGCGGTCCGCCAGCAGCCGGCCGCCCGTCTGGCAGCGGGCGCAGTAGTTGGTCTCGTTGGTGGCGTAGCGGATGCGCTGCACCGGCGCGCCGCACACCGGGCAGGGGAGGCCGAAGCGGCCGTGCACCGCCATCTCCGGCTCGAAGGCCGTCACCTCTTCGGGGAAGTCGCCCGCTTTCGCCCGCAGCCGCTCCGTCCACTCGCGCAGGACGTCGCGCGCGGCCGTGAAGAGCCGGGCGGCGTCGGCGTCGCCGATGCGCCCGGTGAGCATGACCGGCGAGAGGCGGGCGCGGTGGAGGATCTCGTCGGAGTAGGCGTTGCCGATGCCGCTGAAGAGGCGCGGGTCGGTGAGGGCGCGCTTGAGCGTGTGGTTCTCGCCGCGGAGCCGCGCGGCGAAGGCCGCCGCGTCGGTCTCCAGCACCTCCAGCCCGCCGCGGTCGAACGCCCGCAGCGCCTCCTCGCCCGCCACCAGGTGGAGCGAGGCGCGGCGGGTGGTCCCCGCCTCGGTGAGGAAGAGGGTGCCGCGGGGGAAGCCCAGCTCCGCCAGCACCAGCTTCCCCCCGAGCTTCTTCCCGGGAGGGCGCCAGCGCAGCCGGCCAGTGACCATCAGGTGGATGACCAGGAAGAGATCCCCCTCCAGCTCCAGCACCACCCGCTTCCCCAGCCGCCGCATCCCGGTGACGCGCCGGCCGAGCGCCTCGGCGGGGCGGGGGCTCACGGAGCGGAGGAGGAAGGGGTTGCGGAGCTCGAAGCGCTCCAGCGGCTCACCCGCGACCAGGGGCGCCAGGCAGGCGAGGTAGACCTCCACGTCGGGGAGCTCGGGCACGCTCCACCTCGCGCGGGCGTCAGGTCACCGGGTGCGGCATGGCGCGCGGGGCGGTCATCCCCTCCGGCGAGAGCAGCTCGTCGAGCTGCGCCTGCGACAGCCACCCCTTCTCGCGCACCAGCTCGTACACCCCGCGGTCGGTGGCCAGCGCCTCCTTGGCCAGCTCCGCCGCCTGCTCGTAGCCGATGTACGGCACCAGCGCCGTCACCAGCCCGATGGAGTTCTCCACCATCCGCCGCAGCCGCTCGCGGTTGGCGGTGATCCCCACCACGCACCGCTCGCGCAGCACCACCGCGCCGCGCGCCAGCATGTCCATCGACTGGAAGAGGTTGAAGCCGATCACCGGCTCGAAGACGTTCAGCTGCAGCTGCCCCGCCTCGGCCGCCATGGTGATGGTGAGGTCGTTCCCCACCACCTGGAAGCAGATCTGGTTCACCACCTCGGGGATCACCGGGTTCACCTTCCCCGGCATGATGGAGCTCCCCGGCTGCATCGGCGGGAGGTTGATCTCGTTGAGCCCGGTGCGCGGCCCCGAGGAGAGGAGCCGCAGGTCGTTGCAGATCTTGCTCAGCTTCACCGCCACCCGCTTGAGCACCCCCGAGAGCTGCACGAAGGCCCCGGTGTCTGCGGTGGCCTCGATGAGGTCCGGCGCCGTCACCAGGTCCAGCCCGGTGACCTCGGCCAGCCGCGCGCGCACGCGGGCGGCGTAGCCCGGGTCGGTGTTGATCCCGGTGCCGATGGCGGTGGCGCCCATGTTGATCTCGCGGATGAGCGCCCCCGCCTCGCGCAGCCGGTCCATGTCCTCGCCGATGGTGACGGCGAAGGCGTTGAACTCCTGCCCCAGCGTCATCGGCACGGCGTCCTGCAGCTGGGTGCGCCCCATCTTCAGCACGTCGGCCAGCTCCGCCCCCTTGCGCACGAAGGCGTCGCGCAGCTCGCCCAGCGCCCCCACCAGGTCCTCGATGGCCCAGTTGGCGGCGATCTTCAGCGCGGTGGGATAGACGTCGTTGGTGGACTGGGAGAGGTTGACGTGGTCGTTGGGATGGCAGAACTGGTACTCGCCCTTGGCGTGCCCCATCAGCTCCAGGGCGCGGTTGGCGATCACCTCGTTGGCGTTCATGTTGGTGGAGGTCCCCGCCCCGCCCTGGATGACGTCCACCACGAACTGCTCGTGCAGCTTGCCGGCGCGGATCTCACCGCACGCCTCCACGATGGCGGCCGCCACCTCGGGGGCGAGGAGCCCCAGGTCCGCGTTGGCGAGCGCCGCCGCCTCCTTCACCGCCGCCAGGGCGTGCACCAGGTGCGGGTACTGGGAGATGGGGATGCCGGTGATGGGGAAGTTCTCGGTGGCCCGCAGCGTCTGCACGCCGTAGTACAGGTCGGTCGAGAGGTGGCGCTCGCCCAGCAGGTCGTGCTCGGTGCGCACCTCGCCGGAGAGGTACCCCTGCCCGCGGCCGATGAGGAGGGCGTTGGCGTTGCGCAGCCGCGAGGAGATGACCTGCGCGGCCGCCATCGCCAGCTTGCCGAAGAGGCGGGGGCGCTCCCCGGCGATCTCCTGGAAGCGGTCGCGGTCGAGCTCCAGCACCTCGGCGTCCTCGCGCACCAGCCCCGAGGTGGAGTGCGGGTAGTCGTCGAGCAGCGTCCCCTCGCCGTACGCCTCGCCCCCGGTGAGCACGAAGAGCACCTGCGGGCGCCCCTGGAGCCCCTTCACGATCTCGATGCACCCCGCCAGCACGATGCCGAAGGAGCGGCGCGGCTGGCTCTCGCGGAAGACGTAGCTCCCGACGGGGAAGCGGCG
Source organism: Longimicrobiaceae bacterium (assembly GCA_036277195.1). Lineage (GTDB taxonomy): Bacteria > Gemmatimonadota > Gemmatimonadetes > Longimicrobiales > Longimicrobiaceae > Longimicrobium. Next base: position 3,613 of record DASUNK010000580.1, read on the forward strand.
CAGCTCGGCGCGCTCGGCCAGGAAGGCCAGCTCGTCGTCGTCGAGCGCCCGGGTGAGGGGGTGCGAGCGGAGGATCTCGGCGACCGGCGCGTGCATGCAGGATCCAGCCGGGGGAATGGTTCGGCGTGCGCCGGGAGCAGGCGCGCAACGTAGTGGGAAGGGTCCCGGGCGACAAGCCCGCGGGCGCGCGGCTGGAACGGCGATTGCACCCCTCGCACGGTCCCCGGGCAACGGGTGACGGAACCTTCGATCGGAGGGGGAGAACATGCCACTGTTCGACCGCGACGACTACGATCGCGACTACGGCTACCGCGGCGGCCGCGGCGACTTCGAGGCGCGGGCACGCGGCTGGGGGCAGCGGGGCGGCTACGGCGACCGCGACTACGGCCGCCGCCCGGTGTGGGGCGGGCGCGACTGGCACGAGACCGGCGCGAACGCGGAGACGCGCTCCGGCTGGGGCGGGGTGGAGCCGATGGGCCCGGGCTTCGGCGACCGCACCCGCTGGGGCGGCCCCGCCTTCCGCGGCGGCCACTACGACCGGCCCGACTACGGCGGCCACGGCACCATGGGCGGGGGCGGCGGCTGGAGCGGCACCAGCCGGAGCGGCCGCTACGGCGTGGACTACGGCAGCCGCGGCTGGACGGGCGGCTACGGCCGCGAGTACCGGGGCGGGAGCTACGGCGCCCGCGGGAGCCGCAACTGGGGCCAGGGGTCGCTGGGGCGCGGCTACGACGCCGGCTGGCGCGGCTGGAACCAGGGGATCGGCGAGGACCCGTACTACGGGCGGCGCGGCTACGACCGCGACTGGTTCTGAGACCGAAAGGGCGGGGCCCCGGAGGCCCCGCCCTTTCTACATCCCCATCCGCCGCTTGATCTCGCGCAGCCGCTCCTCCACGTCGTCCGGCGGAGGCGGCGGGCGGCGCGACGGCCCTTCCCCGTCCAGGTCCGCCATCTCGTCCAGCGCGTCGGCGTAGGCGGCGTCGGACTCGATGCGCTCCTCCATGCGCCCGAAATCGTCCCCGGGCGTGTCCGGGGCGCCGGCCATGGCCGAGTCGATGCGCCGCCGGGCGCCGGTGCGGCGCATCTCGGCCAGGAGGGCGAAGCGGTTGGAGTCCGCCTCCTTGTACTTGCGCATCATCTCCTGCGTCTCCTCGGCCTTCAGCTCCCACTCGGCGCGGGTGGCGCGCACCTTCTCCTCCAGCACCGCCACGCGCCGGCGGTGGCGCTCCGCGAACTCGCCGGCCACGCGCGCCGTCTCGGCGTCGCCGATGCGCTCCGCCAGCTGGCCGCGGCGGGTGGCGTCTTCCAGCGCCTTGCGCTCGCGCGCCAGCTCGGCCTCGGCGCGGCGGTGGGTCTCCTCGTAGATGGGGAGGTTGGCGCGCGCGTCCACCATCTCGCGCCGCATGGCCGAGAGGAGCGCCGCCACCCGGTCTTCCGGCTCGTAGCGGCCGACCTCGCCGACGAACGCCGCCCAGGCCTCGGAGAAGAGCTTCTTCAGGTCTTCGATCATGCGGGCAAGATAGTGCCGGGGCGCGAACACCCGAAAGGACGGCGCACTTCGCACTTCGCACTTCGCACTTCGCACCCTCGCACTTCCCTGTCCGGTCCAACTCTTGCTTTTTCGCGCGCCGACCCGAACCGGGACCCCGGTGCCCATGCCGAAAGCCGAGCCGCTCGCCTTCTCCCTGCCACGGATGAAGAACCTCTCGCAGGAGGAGAGGAGGTCCGTCACCCACGGCGAGTTCTGGATCCCCGAAGACGAGCGCGAGATCTACAAGCGCGCCCTGGCCGCCCTCAACGGCGCCGGCGTTCCCTACGTGGTGGCCGGCGCGTACGCCATCTACGAGCACACCGGCATCTACCGGCAGACCAAGGACCTCGACGTCTTCTGCGAGCCGAAGGCGGTGCCCCCCGCCATGCGGGCGCTGCACGCCGCCGGCTTCCGCACCCGGCTGGAGCAGTCGCACTGGCTCTCCAAGGCGCTCGACGGCAAGTACTTCGTCGACATCATCTTCGGGATGGGGAACGGGCTGGCCCTCATCGACGAGGACTGGTACCGGCACAGCAGCCCCGCCATCCTCGCCGCCACCCAGGTGCGCGTGGCACCCCCGGAGGAGCTGGTCTGGCACCGGCTCTTCATCGGCGAGCGCCACCGCCACGACATGGCCGACATCGCCCACCTCATCCTCTGCCGCGGGCACCTGATGGACTGGGAGCGCCTCCTGCGCAAGGCGGGCGAGCACTGGCCGCTCCTCCTCTCGCAGGTCAACATGTTCCGCTACGTCTATCCCGGCTACCGCGACCAGGTGCCGCGCCGGGTGATCGCGGAGCTGCTCCGGCGCGCCGAGGGGGCTTCGCACGCGCCCCCCGTCCCCGACGAGCAGCACGACCTGACGCGCGGCACCCTCATCTCGCGCTTCTCCTTCGCCATCGACGTCAACGAGTGGGGGTTCCGCGACCTGCGCGAGGAGCGGATCCGCGCCATGGAGCGGCACCCGGACATCGTGGCGCTGCGCGAGAGCGATGCCTTCGACGAGCGCTCCAGCATCGTCGACGAGCGCGCCGCCGAGGCGGCAGAGGAAGAGGCGGAGGAAGACGAGGCATGACGGACGGACAGACCGCGGCGGCCGGGGAGCCCGTCTCCAACCGCCGGCGCGAGGAGCGCCGCCACGGCGACCGGCGGCAGCGCGTGCTGCGCATCGCCGCCGTGGGCGACTTCCACTGCGGCGAGGAGGACGTGGGCGCCTTCCGCGCCCACTTCGCGCGCGTCAACGACGAGGCCGACGTGCTGGTGCTGGCGGGCGACCTCACCCGCCGCGGCACCCCCGCCGAGATGCGCGTGGTCATCGGCGAGCTGGCCGACGTGAAGATCCCGATCCTGGCCGTGCTGGGGAACCACGACCACGAGTCCGGCCGGGTGGAGGAGGGGCTCACCATCCTCCGCGAGCGCGGGGTGCACATCCTGGACGGCGAGCCGTACGAGCTGACCCCGCAGGTGGGCTTCGCCGGGGTGAAGGGGTTCATGGGCGGGTTCGGGCGGTGGACGCTCACCGCCTTCGGCGAGGACGAGACCAAGGCCTTCGTCTCCACCACGCTGGAGGAGGTGCAGCGGCTGGAGTTCGCCCTGCGGCGGCTCTCCACCCCGGTGCGGGTGGTGGTGATGCACTACTCGCCGATCCAGGAGACGGTGATGGGCGAGCCGGAGCAGATCCACCCCTTCCTGGGGAACGACCGGCTGGTCGAGCCGATCGACCGCTTCGGCGCCGCCGTGGTCTTCCACGGGCACGCCCACCACGGCACCTTCCGCGGGCACACGCCGGGCGGCGTCCCCGTCTTCAACGTCTCGCACGTGCTGGTGAAGGCCGAAGGGGAGGGCGAGATGTACTTCCTCTACGACGTGCCCCTCCCGCCGCCCGTCCAGCCGGAGCTCGAGGCGGACGGCCGCTCCGGCGGCGACCGCCGCGAGGCCGGGGCCGCTACGACCAGCGCTCGAGAAAGCGCATGAGGGCGGCCTCCTCCGGGTAGTAGCGCCCCGGCGCCTCGTCCTCGCCGGGGCGCTGCGTCTCGCGCATCAGCGGCCCGATCGTCTTCCCCTCCCCGTAGCGCTCCAGCACCGCCGGGTGGATGTACGCGCTCCGGCAGATGGCCGGGGTGTTCCCCAGCTCGGTGGAAACCAGCTTGCACGCCAGCACCACGTTCCGCCTGGCCTCGGCCGCCGAATCCGGCGGGCCCAGGTCGGAGAGGATGAGGGCGGCCCGCACCGTGCCCCCCCAGGTGCGGATGTCCTTCGAGGTGTACTTCGCCCCCAGGATCTCCTTGAGGTAGGCGTTCACCTCGCGCGCGGTGACGGGGCGCACCCGCCCCTCCTCGTCGCGGTACTGGAAGAGGCGCGTGCCGGGAAGGCGCAGGATCTCGCGGACCACCTCCACCAGGGGGGTGCCGGCCACCACGCGGCGCTGCTGGATGCTGCGCTTCCCGGAGTAGCGGAACACCAGGTCGTCGCCCTGAATGGCGAGGTGGCTCTTGCGCAGGGTGGCGATGCCGAAGGTCTTGTTGGCCACCGCGTAGCGCTCGCTCCCCACGCGGAAGAAGCCGCGGCCGATGAGGCGCACTACGGTGGCCAGCACCTTCCGGCGCCCCACGCCGGGCTCCTTGAGGTGCTCGCCGGTGACCTGGCGCAGGCGGGGGATGAGGCGGGCGAAGGCCAGCAGCCGGCCGTACTTGCGGCGCGAGCGCTTCGCCACGAAGTCGGCGTGGTAGCGGTACTGCTTGCGCCCGGCGGCGTCGAAGCCGGTGGCCTGGATCTTGGCGTCCGGGTCCGGCGCGATGCGGACGTCGGTCCAGGCGGGGGGGATGGCGAGCGCGCGGATGCGCCGGAGCGCCGCGGCGGCGCGCAGCGGCTGCCCGTTGGCCCCGAGGTAGGTGAATCCCGTCTCCGGCGTCCCCACCCGCCGCCACGCCTTCTCCCGCTTCATGCGCGGCGCCGATTCAAGGTCCGTTCCTCCCGCGAGGCCGCGCCTGCCCGACGGCCCACGCCTGGCTCCCGTGGCGAAGCCGCGTCACCGCCTCCTCGGCCCTCATCCAGAGCAGCTGGTGATCAGGTTCGCCGTCCCCCTCGCACCCGACGAAGTCCGCGGTGAAGAAGACGCACCGCTTGCGATAGTGCTTATCCTCCACCGTGTGGTAGACGAGCTGGTCCGCGGTCCCCAGCGGCTCCCCCAGCCGCACGCGCAGCCCGCATTCCTCGCCTGCCTCGCGCACGGCGGCCTCCGCGGGCGACTCGCCCGCCTCCTGCCCGCCACCCGGCAGGAAGTACCCTCGCGGCGAGGAGACGACGGCGATCTCGCCCCGCGCGTTCCGGACGACGAGATACCCGCCGGGGCGCAGGACGTACTCCGCGCCGGGGACCACCGCCCCGAACTGCGGAAAGGGGAGGCGCGCCTGCGCCTCCCCTTCGTCCGATGCCGGGTCTCGCGTCGCCACGCTACGGGGTGTCGAGCTTCAGCAGCCCCCGCTCCACCGCGGCCTCCACCGGCGTGGGCACGGCGTAGTACGGGTCTCCCATGCGCGCCGCCAGGTTGCGCACGCTGTCCGCCAGGGTGTTGTAGCGGTCCACCGACCGGTGGTTGCGCGCCAGCACCGCCTCGTACTCGTGCAGCCAGGCGTTGTGCCGCTCCACCCGCTGATTGTAGCGCGCGCTCACCGTCCGCGCCTGCTCGTAGTCGGGGAGGGTGATGTGGCCGGCGCGCAGGTTCCGCTCGTAGCGGCGCAGGCGCACGTCGTCCAGCTCCAGGTCCTTGTCGATCCCCTTGATCAGCGAGCGCAGGCTGTCGAGCACGGTGCGGGTGCGGGTGATCTCGGCCCCGGCGTCCACCAGCTCCCCGCGCAGCCCGCGCACCAGCACCCGCTCCTCGCCGAAGGCGAAGTAGCCGTAGAGCTGCTCCGTGAGCTTGATGCCCACGATGACGGCCAGGAGGAAGAGGAGGGGGCGGACGCGCGAGATCATGGAAGTCCGGATTCGCGACGGGACCGGTGCGCGCGGAAGACGGTGCGGCTCACAAAGATGAGGCTCCCTCGCCGGCCGCGCAACCGCAAGGGTTACCGGCCCGCGGCGGCGAAGGTTCCACTCTCCCGCGGCCGCAGCGGAAACAGATGGCCAGGTGGCACGCAACCTGCTGTCCTACAACGACCTGGCGCGGGCCGGCGAGCGGCCCCGAGCGGGGACAATGGTGGAGCAGGAGAATACTCGATGCAGCCCAGCAGGAGACGCCCCCCACCCCCCTGGGAACGCCACAGCCCCGAGCCGCGGCACCCGGTGGGCCGTCCGCACCGGCGCTTTCCCGACGCGGCGGGCGAGGCGCCCGCGCGCTACCGCCGCGCCTTCGACGGCGCCGGCGACAAGCGGGTGAACGAGGGCGTGCGGCTGCGAAGGCGGCGCTCCACTTTCGACCGGCTGCGCCAGAACCCGGTGCGGCACGGGATCATCGGGCTCTCCATCGTGGGGACGGCGGCCCCGCTGGCCGTGGCGCGCTACGCCTCCATGCGGACCGACCCCTCGCACGAGCAGGTGCTGAACTTCACCCCCGCCATGCCGCTGAGCGACCAGGCGGTGGGCCAGGCCTGGCAGACGGCGAAGACCGAGGTCGAGGAGACCCGCACCACGGAGCGCGACACCCTGATCGAGGAGAAGCTGGAGCGCTACCAGGAGCTGGGGCTGGAGCGCGAACTGGCCGAGACCATCTACGACCTGGCGCTGGAGTCGGACATCGACCCCGACATCGCCTTCGGGCTGGTGCGCACCGAGAGCGAGTTCAAGACTCAGGCGACCAGCCACGTGGGGGCCATCGGGCTCACGCAGCTCATGCCGAGCACGGCGAAGTGGTTCCAGCCGGGGATCCAGACGCGCGACCTGCGCGACCCCAAGACGAACCTGTCGATCGGCTTCCGCTACCTGCGCGAGCTGATCGACAAGTACGACGGGGACGAGCGGATGGCGCTGCTGGCGTACAACCGCGGTCCGGGGACGGTGGACCGGGTGCTGAAGCGCGGCGGCGATCCGGACAACGGCTACGCCGAGGCGGTGCTCACCGGACGCGGCGTGCACTGAGGCCTGCGCCGCGGGACGACGAAGCGGGCTCCGAGCAAGCGC
>DASUNK010000581.1:0-5958 GCA_036277195.1 Longimicrobiaceae bacterium
AGGCTGGTCTCGGCGATGGAGGTGGCCAGCACCACCTTGCGCCGCCCCGGCGGGGAGGGCGCGATGGCGGCGTCCTGCGCCTCGGCGGGGAGGCTGCCGTGCAGCGGCGCCACGCGCACGCCGGCGGGGAGGCCGGCCTCGGCCAGCCGCTCCTCCACGCGCCGGATCTCGCCGGCGCCGGGGAGGAAGACCAGCACGTCGCCCGGGGCGGCGGCGAGCGCATCTACCACGGCGCGGGCCACGGCGGGCTCGCGGCGCCCCTCCACCGGGCGGGCGAGGTAGCGCGTCTCCACCGGGTGGGCGCGCCCGGCGCTGGTGATGATGGGCGCATCGCCCAGCAGCGCCGCCACCGGGCCGCTGTCGAGCGTGGCCGACATCACCAGCAGGCGCAGGTCGTCGCGGAGGAGCGCGCGCGCCTCCAGGCAGAGGGCGAGCCCCAGGTCCGCGTGCAGGCTGCGCTCGTGGAACTCGTCGAAGATCACCAGCCCGGTGCCCTCCAGCGCCGGGTCCTCGTGCAGCAGCCGGGCGAGCACGCCCTCGGTGACCACCTCCACCCGGGTGCGGGGGCCTACCCGCGTGTCCATCCGCACCCGGTGGCCCACCGTCTCGCCCACGCGCTCGCCGAGGGTGGCGGCCATCCGCCGCGCCGCCGCCCGCGCCGCCAGCCGCCGCGGCTCGAGCATCACGATGCGCCGCCCGGCCAGCCACGGCTCGTCGAGCAGCGCCAGGGGGACGCGGGTGGTCTTCCCCGCGCCGGGGGGCGCCTGGAGCACCGCGCCCGTCCCCGCGCGGAGCGCCCGGCGCAGCGCGGGGAGCGCCTCCTCGATCGGCAGCGCGTCAGCGGGCGGCATTGAAGCGGCCCGGGACGCGAGCTATTTTCCCCTTCCCGTGTCTCTCCCCACCCGATGCTTCCGGAGTGTTTCCCATGTTCAGAATCGCGGTTGTCGCCGCCACGGCGCTCGCCCTGCTGGCGGCGTGCACCTCCACCCCGCGCGGCCCCGTCCCCGCCGAGGGCGGCGGCTCCACGAGCCAGCGCACCCGCGCGGACCTCATCACCCGTGAAGAGGTCCTCGCCAGCCGGATGTCGACTGCGTACGACGTGGTGGCGAGCCTGCGCCCCCAGTGGCTCCGCATCCGCGGCACCACCACCGTCTCCGACCGGCGCGTCATCAGCGTGTTCTGGAACCAGCAGCACTACGGCGGACACGAGCAGCTCAGGAACATCGCCACCGACAACATCCGGTCCATCCGCTTCTACAGCGCGCTGGAGTCCGTCGGGCCGTTCGGGCCGGGGCACCACCACGGGGTCATCCAGGTGCTCACGCAGTGAGGCGGGCGCTCCCGCTGCTGCTGGCCTGTGCGGGGTGCGCCGCGCAGGACGGCGCCGTGGCCGAGGCGCGGCGGCAGCCGGTGGGCGACACCGTGACGGTGGAGGGGGTGGCCACCGCGGGCGCCGCCGCGGTCGGCGCCGGCTTCCCGCTGCAGGACGGCGCGGCGGGGATCTTCGTGCTGGCCGGCGACTCCGCCGCCGTCCGCGCGGGCGACCGGGTGCGGGTGACGGGGACGCTGGCCGAGGAGCACGGGCTGCTCGGCATCCGCCCCACCGCGCTGGAGACGCTCGGCCGCGCCCCGCTCCCGCCGCCTGAGCCGGTGCCCACCGGCGGCGTGGGCGAGGCGACGGAGAGCCGCCTGCTGCAGGTGCGCGGCACGGTGGCGGGCGCGGTGGTGGACGACCGGCCGTACGGCTGGAAGGTGACGGTGGACGACGGCTCGGGCCCGCTCCTGGTCTTCGTCACCCCGGCCTCGGGGGTGGACGTCTCCGCCCTCCGCCCGGGACAGCGGGTGCGCGTGGTGGGGGTGGGCGGCCAGTACGACGACCACCACGAGGTGCTCCCCCGCGCCCCCGCCGACCTGGCGGTGGAGCCGCGCGAACGGCGCTGAAACCCCCGCTCCCGCAGCCCCGTACGGCGCGGCGGTGACGGGGCCCGCGCCTCCCTCGTCCACTCCCCGGACGCCGTGCCGCGCACGGCCTGTGCCTTGCGGGACACCCGCTCGTACCCGCGCAGTGCTGGAGATGCGATGCTCTCGGCGATGAAACCGCTCCTGGTCGACTCCCTGCTCCTGGTGGGCGCCCTCGCCGTGCTCTCGGCGGCGGTGGTGCTGTGCGACGCCATCGGGATCTTCCGGACGGCGCTGCAGCGGCGGCGCCGCAACCGGGCGGGGGTCTACGGGGTGGTGGTGGACAGCCGGGGTACGGTGCTGGGGACCTACCTGGACCCCTTCGCCGCGCCCACGCGCGGCGCGCGGGTGCACGACGAGAGCTCGCCCTGGGCCACGCCCACCCCCGAGGGGCGCAAGCGCTGGGCGTGGGAGGGCTTCGGCGCCACCGAGGACGAGGCGCTGCACGCCGCCAACCGCCTGCGCCGCCGCCACCTGCAGCTCTTCCCCTGGCTCGGCGGCGACGGCGACGAGGAGGACTACCTCCGCCTCCCGCTCCCCGACGCCCCCAACTGGGACTAGCCGCCGAGGGTCGACCGCGGCGGTGGCGGCATGCGGGGAGGGAAGGGGCGCGGCGGCGGCTCCGGGAGCGGCGCCCGCTCGCGGATCACCACCGTCTCGGTGATCTTGTCGTGGATCGCCTGGCGGTTGCGGTCCCAGTACACCTGCGCGAAGCCCAGCAGCCCCGTGAACAGCCCCGCCGCGTAGCCGCCGAAGCGCTCGAACGAGGCCCAGAGCGTCATCGGCAGCCCGTTCAGCCGCACCACCCGGATCCCCAGCAGCCGCTTGGCCGGCGTCTGCCCCTTCCAGAGCGCGGTGAAGGCGGTGAAGTAGAGTCCCGTCCAGCCGAAGCCCAGCCCCAGGTCCTGCAGCCAGTCGAGCACGCGCGACACGAAGCCGCGCCGCTGCTCCCGCTCCAGCTCCCGCCGCGTGTCGCCCAGCTCCTCGCGCGTGCCCTGCAGCTCGCCGCGCAGCTCGCCCAGCGGCTCGGCGGCCAGCCGCTCGCCCAGCCGGGGGCCCAGCGAGTCGCGGGCGGCCGAGTCGCCCCGCTCGACGGCGGCGGCGTAGGCCACGGCCAGCAGCGAGTCGGAGCCGGCCGCGGACTCGCGCCGGGGCGCGCCCTCCGGCGCCGGCGCGGGTCCCAGGCCGGCGGCCGCCACGACGGCGGGCCGGGGATCGGAGTCGCGCTCGTCCTCGTCGTCGTCGTCGCCGTTCGTGGCCCGGCCCCAGAGGTTCAGGGCCATGACGAAGAGGATGAGGGCGCCCGCGCCGCGAAAGGCGAGCTTCACGGCGCGCCCGAAGAGGCGGCCGGTGCCCCAGGTGCCGCGGGCGGCGAGGCGGAAGAAGACGAAGCCCGCGGCCACCCCCAGCAAGATCCCGCCGCCGGAGCGCACCAGGAGGGTGACCAGGAGGAGGTCGAGCAGGACGGCCGCCAGCCGGCGCGAGGGGCGCGCCAGCGGGAGCCCCAGGAGGTGCGGCGCCACCGCGAACGACTCCTGGGTGATGACGCTGCGGACGGCGGCAGCGGGCTGGGTCGGGGCATAGGCCATGGTCGTCTAGGCTACCGCGCGGCTTCCAGCAGCACCAGCCCCCAGGCCGGGCCGAGCTTCCGCCCCTCCCGGCGCTCCACCCGGAAGCCCGCGCCCTCCAGCAGCCGCGCCAGCTCGCCCGGCGCGTACATCCGCCGGTAGCGGACGCGGGTCAGGCGCATCCACAGGTCGAGCAGCCGCATCGAGCGGAAGCCGCGCGACCAGTCGAGCAGGAGGAGCCGGCCGCCCGGGCGGAGCACGCGCCGCGCCTCGGCGAGCCCCGCCGCGGGGTCGTGCCAGTCGTGGAAGGAGGAGGCGGAGACCACGGTGTCGAAGCTCGCGTCGCGGAGCGGGAGGCGCTCGGCCTCGGCGGCGGCCAGGCCCGCCCGCGGCGTGGGCGCCGCGGCGAGCCGGGAGAGGGCGGCGCGGAGCATGGCGCGCGAGGGGTCCACGCCCACGCAGCGCCCCACCCGCGTCTCCCACGCCGCCAGCCGGGGGAGGAGGGCGCCGGTGCCGCACCCCAGGTCCAGCAGGTCCCCGGCGTCGCGCCCCGCCAGCGCGGGGCGGAGCAGCTCCAGGCTCCCCTGCACGTACGCCGCCCAGCGCCGGTCGTAGGCGGCGGCCTGGCGGTCGTGGGCGCGGCGGAGGGCGCGGTCCAACTACATGCGCTTGTACGACGGGCCGCTCCCGCCCTCGCGCGGGGTCCAGCGCGGGCCGATGACGTCGGTGGCCTTGCAGTCCACGCAGTTGGGTGCGTTCACCACCAGCCGGTCGCCCTGCCGCTCGTACACGCCCGCCGGGCACAGGTGCTCGTACAGCTCGGCCACCTCGGGCGGCACGTCCGCGCCCACCACCAGGTGCGAGGGGATATCGTCGCGCGTCTGGTTCCCGGACTTGAACACCGCGTCCACCTTGCTGAAGGTGAGCCGCCCGTCCGGCGCCAGCGGCGCCTCCGGCGTCACCTTGCGCGGGGTGTCGGCGTCGGCGTGCATGGCGATCCGCCCGCCGGGGAACTTCCCCCTGGTCAGCGTCATCAGCCCCGCCTTCGCCCCGCCCACGAAGAAGCCGTCGCGGAAGGCCAGCCGCATGTTGCGGGTGCGGTACAGGTCCTCGCGCACGTAGCTGTTGCGCAGCGCGGCGTCGTACGCGGCCAGCGCGCCCGGCCCCGCATCTCCCTGCTTCAAGCCCGCGAAGATGGCGCGCGCGGCGTAGATGCCGCTCTGCATGGCGTAGTGGATCCCCTTGAGCGAGGGGACGTCCACCAGCCCCGCCGTGTCGCCCACCATCACCACCCCGTCGCCGTGCAGCCGCTCGGGGAGGGCGTACCACCCGCCCTCGGGGATGGTCTTCGCCCCCCATTCCACCATCTCGCCCCCCTCCAGGTATTTCCGGAAGAAGGGGTGCAGCTTCATCCGCTGGAGGAGCTGGTGCACGTCGAGGGTGGTCTGCCGGTAGTCCAGCCCCACCACCAGCCCCAGCGCCACCAGGTTGGGCTCCAGGGGATACATGAAGCTGCCGCCGAAGGCGTCGCGCGGGAGCGGCCACCCCAGGGTGTGGACGATCCGGTCGAGCGGCACCTTCGTCTCCCACAGCTCCTTGACGCCGAGCGCGAAGATCTGCGGGTTCTCGGAGCGGATCCCCTGCCACCCGCGGTAGGCCTGGCCGAGCGCGCCGCGGGTGCCCTCGGCCAGCACCGTGACGCGGGCGGTGACGTCGGTGGGAGGCTCGGTCTGCGGCCCCGGCTGCCCGCTGCGGTCCAGCCCGGCGGGGACGGTGCGCACCCCGCGCACCCGCTCGCCCTCCACCAGCAGCGAGTCGACGGGGAAGCCGGGGAGCACGTTGATCCCCAGCTCCTCGGCCTTGCCGCCGAGCCAGCGGCAGATCTCGCTGATGGAGGCGATGTGGTTCCCCGCGTTGTGCATGGGCGGGGGCGTGGGGAGCTTGAGCTGCCCCCTGCCGGTGAGCAGGTACACGGCCTCGCCCTGCACCGGGGCGCGGAAGGGAAAGTCCGAGTCCTTCAGCTCGGGGAAGAGCTCGCGGAAGGCGCGCGGGTTCACCACCGCGCCGGAGAGGTTGTGCTCGCCCAGGGCGGCGGCCTTCTCCAGCACGGCCACCTGCAGCTCGCCCAGGGCGCCGCCGGCCTCGGCGTCGTGGCGGGCCAGGCGCGCCAGCTCGATGGCGGCGGCCAGCCCGGCCGGGCCCGCGCCCACCACCACCACGTCCATCTCCAGCGCTTCGGCGTCGGGCGGCTCGGACACGATCAGCCGCTCGCGCGGAAGCGGGGGCTGGTAGCGGGAGGGGACCACGCTGCCGCCTGCGCTCTCTGCCATGGGTTCTCCGCGAAGTCGGGGGACGGCGAAAATCGCGCGGAAGATACACGGCGCCCCCGCCCGCCGCAAAAGCGCGGCCCCGCCGGACGCGGGGGCGTCCG
>DASUNK010000582.1:0-2062 GCA_036277195.1 Longimicrobiaceae bacterium
CCTCTTCGCGGTGGGCGCGGCCGGGCTGGTGGCGTGGCAGGCCTCCGCCGACCGCCGGACCGCCGCCGGACCGCCGCCGCTGGACAGCCTCCCCGACACGGCGCAGGTGGACACCGTCGCCACCCCGGTGGACTCGCTGGGGCCGGACGACGCGCTGGCGGCCGACGTGGAGGGGCGGCGCTTCATCCGCAGCCGCGACTACACCCTGGCGCTCTCCTTCTTCCGCCGGGCGATCGAGATCGAGCCCGACAACGCCGAGTTCCGCGACCACTACGGTTACACGCTGCTGCTGATGGGGCGGCACGCGGACGCGGAGGAGGCGCTGGAGGAGGCGGTGCGGCTGGACGCCACGCTCGACATCGCCTACACCCACCTCTACCAGGCGCGCATCGCGCAGGCGGACACGGCGGGGGCCATCCAGGCGCTCGAGGGGGCGATGCAGAACAGCATCGACCCCACGGTGCGGCGCGAGGCGCAGCGGCGGCTGCAGGACCTCACGGCGCCGCGGCCGGTGATGCCGCCGCCCCCGCCGATCATCCAGCCCACGCGGCCGCGGGTGGACACGCTGCCGCCCCCGGACAGCATCTTCATCCCGCGCGGCGGCCCGCCCTGAGGCACCGCGTCGCGGTCCGGGGGCGCGGCCGGGTGGAGCTGGCCGCCTACGGCCTGGGCGACGTGGAGCACCAGGTGGAGAAGGAGGTGCGCGGCGCGTGGGAGGGCGCGGCGGTGGAGGTGCTGGAGGTGACGCGGCTGGGGGAGGCGCGGATCGTGGAGGAGTTCGCGGTGCGCTACCGGGTGAGCGGGGTGGTGGAGGTGGAGGCGGAGTCCCCGGCCGCGGCGCGGAAGCAGGCCCTGCGCGAGCTGCGCCGCCGCTTCGACGGCACCCGCCACGCGCGCATCGAGTGGGAGAAGGAAGCGTAGCGCCGCCCCTCCGTCCTCAACCCGCTTCCACCTCCCGGCACAATCCGTCGATCCCCTCGCGCAGCTCTTCGCCGCCGGCGCCGTTCTCCAGCATCCGCAGCAGCCACCAGACGTGTCCTGCCAGGTAGTGGAAGCGGATGCGGGGCATCAGCGCTTCGCCTGCCTCCAGCCCGTAGCATCGCAGCACGATGGCGAGGAAGTCCGGCCCCCAGTCCTCGTAGATCCCCATGAAGTCGCGCGCCGGGTCGCCGACGGCGAGGTCGCCGAAGTCGATGACGCCGGTGATGCGGGTGGTCACGGGGTCGAACCGCACGTGCGAGGGGCCGAAGTCGCGGTGCAGCAGCGCGCGCCGACCGGTGCGCAGCGCGCCTGCCAGGTAGCGGTCGAAGGCGGCGTGCACGCGGGTGGCGGTCTCGGCGGGGAGCAGTGCGTCGAGCTTCGCCCGCGCTCGCATCTGGATGTCACGCACGCCGTCCGCGTGGTCGTCCACCTCCACCCCGCAGTCCAGCAGCGGGCCGAAGTCCAGCGAGTGCAGCGCGCGCAGGAAGGCGGCACTCTCGGCCGCGAGCCGCTCCCGGTCCTCCGGTGCGAGCCCCTCCCACGCTTCCCGGCTCAGCTCATCGCCGGGGATGCGCGCGTGCACGGCCACCGGCCGGCTTCCGGCTTCGGAAGATTCGAGGATGAGGGGGAGCGGGACGGGCAGCGGCAGCGAGCCGGCGATGCGCGGGAGCACACACGCCTCCATGCGGAGGCTGCGCTCGGCCTCGTCGTGCTTCGGCACCCGGACCACTCGCCCGTCGTCCGTGCCGTATCCCACGCTGAAATCCCCCTCGCCGAGGTAGGCGAGGGAGTGGGCCTGAAGCTCAGGGTGGACTTTCTGGACGAAACGGCTTAGATTGTCCAATTGCGCGGCGGGCTGTACCTGCCGGAGCAGTGAGGGTAGAATCGTGAGCGCGAGGGGAAATGAGCACTGCCGAACAGACGAGCACCGCGAAGGAAGATGTTGCGGAGTTGCTCCGGAACCTGCCAGACGATTGCTCCTACGAAGACATCCGCTACCACATCTACGTGCTCGAGAAGATCAGGCGCGGCGAGCAGTCCGCGGAGACCAGGCCGACGCTCACACATGACGAGGCTGCCC
>DASUNK010000583.1:0-5843 GCA_036277195.1 Longimicrobiaceae bacterium
CTGCATCAGCGGCTCGCGCGCCGCGCCCTCGCGGACCCTCCCGGTGCCGTGCACCCCACCGCCTCGCCCGTCCCCTGGAAGAAGAAGCCCGCGGCCGCCAGCGAGAGCCCCGGGATCTCCAGCCCCAGGCAGGGCTCGACGACCGGCGTTCCACCCCGGTTCACCCAGACGTGCACGTCCCAGACGCGCGGGTGCCAGACGCCCACCGTGGTGGGCGGGAGCGGGCGCTCCGCCACCACGCTCCCGGGCGTCGCCTCCGCCGGTGGGGTGGCCACGAACCCGCCGTCCGGCGTGTGGTAGCCCGCCTCGTGGATGAAGAACTCCTCGGCCACGATCGCGCATCCCATGTCCGGCTTGTGCGCGGGATCGAACGCGCCTCCGTATCCCCAGCCCACCAGCTCGTACGGCGGGTCGGGGATGTGGTCCAGTCCGTCCGAATTGTTGCGGGGACGGTACATCAGCAGCAGTGGCTCGAAGGGGTTCGGGTTCTCGGGCATGTCCACCGCGGCGCTGGCCGGGGCCATCGCCATCCCGTACCCGTAGTTGCTCACCACGAAGTGCGCGGGGATCCACTGCGGCGCCAGTACCGCGAGCGGGTTCGGAACGTCGTACCACTTGAGGATGGAGTCCTGCACCTCGCGCAGGAGCGCCTCGCGGGTGGCCGGGTCGCATCCCTGGGCCGCACCCGCGCCGGGGTGCAGCGGGAGGAGTGCGGCGAGCGCTAGCGGCGCCAGCCATCGGGTGGAGAGCATGATGTCCTCTGGGGTGGGAATGTAGGAGAACCATTGAACGAAAGCGCGCCGGGGCGGCGCGCCGGCGCGAACCGGGGCATCTCCCATGCCGGGGGTGCCATTCGGTGACCGGAAGCGGCGGAAATCGTTCCCCAGTGTGGAGTTGGGAGAAGGACGCCACCCCCGGACGGGAGCAGCGCGGGGGCGGCGGGAGGTCGCCGGCTGTGGCGAGGATGTCCCTACGCCGCCAGCATCCGCCCGGTCAGCTCGTCCATCAGCGCCAGCGCGCGCGGCCGCGCCAGGTCGATCACCACCGACTGCGCGCCTCCCGAGGCCGTGTCCACCACCAGCGACGCCAGCCCGTGCCGGCGCTGCAGCGGCGACTGGCGCACCTGCAGCGTCTGCAGCTTGAGGTCGGGGACGATCCAGGTGACGCGGTTCATGATGCCGCTGCGCGTCACCACGTAGCCGGGGAGGAGGGCGTAGCCGCGGTTGGCGTACTCCCAGCGCGCCAGCCCGTACGCCAGGAGCGGGAGGAGGAGCATGCCGAGCAGGAGCGGCCACCGCCCCGCCAGCGCCAGGAAGATCCACCCGGCGCTGGTGGCGAGCAGGAGGACGACGGAGTTGCGCACCGCCGCCCGCTGCAGCGACTTCGGGTCCACCGGGCTGAACCGCACCGCGTCGTAGTCCACGTCCGCGAAGATGCCGCGCACCAGCGGCCCCACCTCGGCGCGGCGGGCCAGCGGCACGAACGCCTCCGCCCCGCCCTGCTCCCCCTGCCACGCCCCGCCGCCCGCCGTCTCGATCATCAGCGCCGCCAGCCCCAGCGGCCGCCGCAGCAGCGACTCCTCCACCCGCAGCGCCTGCACCCGCCGGAGCGGCACGCTGGCCTCGTGCAGGGTGAGCATGCCGTAGCGCTTGCGCAGCTCGCCGCCCTCGCGGTGCAGGGTGAAGCCGTGGTAGCGCAGCAGCGCCCCGGCGATGGAGACGATCCATCCCACGAAGAGCACCACCGCCAGCACGCCGAGCACGGCCAGCGCCAGCCCCGCGCCGCGGACCGAGACGCCGCCGGCCACCGCCTCGAAGGCACGCTCCAGCCAGGGGAGCTGCACGTCGTCGAGGAACTGGAAGGCGCCGCCGGCCAGCGCCGCGATGACCCCCACCTCGTTGGCGGTGGCGCCGGCCAGCACCACGTCGCGCGTGGACAGCTGCACCAGCGGGGGCGCCTCGGCTGCGGCCTCGCTCTCCTCCGGGACCGCCGCGGGGATGGTGGCGGCGCGGCGCCGGGCGAGGACCTCGGTGCGCAGCCCCTGCGCCTCGCGCTCGGCCAGCACCGAGAACGACGCCTCGGGCTCGGCGCCGCCTCCCGCCGTCTCCACCCGCAGCTCGGCCACGCCGAAGATGCGGTGCAGCAGGTTCTGCCGCACCTCCACGTTCTGCACCCGCGTCAGCGGGATCACCCGGTGCTGGCGGCTGACGAACCCCGTGCGCAGCACCAGCTCCTCGCCCGCCAGCCGGTAGCGGAAGGCGCCGTAGCGGGCCGCGGCGGCGAGGAGCGACCCGGCGGCCAGGACGAGCAGCGCCAGGACGAAGCCCTCCCCCCAGTCTCCGAACGTGGCAGAGATGCCGCCCACTACCACCGGGAAGAGGAACTGGCGCGCCACGCCGAGCGCGGCGAAGAGGAGGGTGAGGGGGTGCAGCCGCTTCCCCCCGGCCTCCAGCAGCGCCTCGGCGCGGGTCTCAGACGGCATCGTCCGTCCCGCTGAGCGCGGCCAGCCGGTCGCGCAGCGCCTCCGCGTCCGCCTGCGCCAGGCCGGGGATCTCCACCACCGCGCCCACGTGCCCGGCGGTGAAGACCACCACCGACGCCAGCCCGAACATGCGGGCGATCGGGCCCTGGCGCGTGTCCACGTGCTGGATGCGCGAGTGCAGCACCACGCTCACCGTGCGCCAGAGGGCGCCGCGCATCACCCGCACGTCCACCTCGCCCACGCGGTACCCCCAGTGCCGGTAGCGCCGCGGCGGCCAGAGCGCCGTCGCCAGCAGCCCCAGAAGCGGCAGCGGGAGGATCCACCACGGGCTCAACCCCGCCAGCAGCACCACCGCGGCGACGAGGCCGCCGAAGACGAGGGTGGTGACGGCGCTCGACGCCTGCCACACCCGCACCATGCGCGGGTCCAGCCGCTGCAGGGGCGCGTCGCGGCCGGGGGGCGCCGGGAGGTCGCCGGCCGGGGCGATCGGGTCGGAGTCGGTCATCGTCACGCGTGCGGAGAGTCGCGCATCAGCCGGCGCGACAGCAGGTACACCGGCCAGCTGGCGGCCAGTACGGCCAGGGCGTAGAGGCTGTTTCGGGTGTCGCCCGCCACGGCGCCGGCCAGGAAGGCCAGCGAGCCGGCCAGCGCCAGCCCCGTGGTCCAGGGGTAGCCCCAGGCGCGGTACGGCCGCGGGGTGTCCGGCTCGCGGCGGCGGAGCACGAACACGGCGGTGAAGGCGATCACGTAGTTGGCCACGAAGAAGAAGGCCAGCACGGCGATGATGGCGTTGAACGTCCCCGTCGCGGCGAAGAGGAGCGCCACCACGACCGACGCCGCCAGCGCGCCGGTGGGGGTGCCGCCCTCGCTGACCGCCGCGGCGCGGCCGGAGAGCAGCCCGTCGCGGGCCATCGCCCAGAGCACGCGCGGGCCCATGAGCACCAGCGCGTTCACGCTGCTGAGCAGGGCCACGATGACGATGATCCGCACCGCCGCGTCGCCGCCCGCGCCCAGGACGGCGCGCGCCGCCGCGCCCGCCGCGAACTCCTCGCCCGCCAGCACCGGGACGGGGAGGACGTGCAGGAAGGCCAGGTTCAGCAGGAGGTAGATGGCGATCACCGCGAGCACCCCGCCGAACATGGCGCGGGGGATGTCGCGCGCGGGGTCGCGCACCTCGCCGGAGAAGTAGATGACCCCCGTCCACCCGTCGTAGGTGTAGATCACCCCCTGCATGGCGACGACCACGGCGGCCAGCAGCGCGGCGCCGGCGGGGAGCGCGGGCGCGGCGGCCGCGGCGGCGGGGACCGAGGCGGGGAGGAGGAAGCAGGCGGCCACCAGCGCCAGCAGCACCAGCGCCTTGGCCGCGGAGGTGAGGGTCTGCGCCAGGCCCGCGGAGCGCACCCCGCGCAGCTGCAGCGCGGCGAAGCCCAGGATGGCGGCCGCGGCGATCCAGGCCGTCTTCCCGGCGAGCGGCGTTGCGAGCACGCCCAGGTACTCGCCGATGACCACGGCCACCGCCGCCGCGCTGCCGCAGGTGGCGATCCAGTCGTTCCACCCCACCACGAAGCCGGCGTACGGCCCCAGCGCGTGCCGGGCGAAGACGTACATGCCGCCGGAGCGGGGGAGCATGGTCCCCAGCTCGGCCATGGAGACGGCGCCGAGGAGCGCGTACAGCCCGCCGGCGATCCAGACGGCCAGGTACCACCCGACGTCCGGGAGCTGCTGCGCCACGTCGCCGGGGGTGCGCAGGATGCCGGCGCCGATGGTGTTCCCCACCGTCACCGCGAGCCCGAACGTCACCCCCAGCACGCGCAGCAGGCTCCGCCGCCGCTCGGGCGGGGTGGGGGTGGGGAGATCGGTCATGGGGCTGGGACGATGGGGGACGAGGAGCGGCCGCTGAGAAGAAGGCACTGGCGGCGGATCTTCGCAAGAGGGCCGGCCGGGCCCCCACCCGGCTCGCTCAGGCTCGCCACCCTCCCCCGTTCCGGGGGAGGGTTGTTCGACGGCGCCGCACCGGTCCCTCCACCCCGTCGCGGCGGCGGCCCTGCAGTCCGCGAAGGCGGACTTCGTGCGGTTGTTGCCGCGAATTCATTCGCCGGGCGAAGGGAGATTCGCTACATTTTCAGTACGCCACTCCCGCGTCGGCCACCCGCACCCGGACCGGCACCCGATGCCCGCGCGCCCCTTCGCCATCGACCCGGACATCACCCGCGCGCAGACGCTCCCCGCGGACGTCTACCACGACCCCGAGTGGTACGCGCGGATGAAGGAGCGCGTCTTCACGCGCAGCTGGCAGCTGCTCCCCGGCGCGGACCGGGTGAAGGCACCCGGCCACCTGCTGCCGCTCACCCTGCTGGAGGGGTGCCTCGACGAGCCGCTGGTGCTCGCCATGGGCGAGGACGGCGTGCTGCGCTGCCTCTCCAACGTCTGCACGCACCGCGGCACCGTGGTCTGCGAGGGCGAGACACACGCGCACGGCCTGCGCTGCCGCTACCACGGCCGGCGCTTCGCGCTCGACGGGAAGATGACCTTCATGCCCGAGTTCGACGGCGTGGCGAACTTCCCCTCCCCCGCCGACGACCTCCCCCGGCTGCCGCTGGAGCGCTGGGGCGCGCTCGCCTTCACCTCGCTGGACCCGGCGTGTCCCTTCGAGGACTGGATCGCCCCGGTGCGCGAGCGGGTGGGCTTCCTGCCGCTGGAGCGCTTCGTCTTCGACCCCGCCACCTCGCGCGACTACCACATCCGCGCCAACTGGGCGCTGTACGTGGACAACTACCTGGAGGAGTTCCACATCCCCTACATCCACGGCAGCCTGAGCGGCACGCTGGACTACTCCACCTACCGCACCGAGACCTTCGACTGGTGCAGCCTGCAGCTGGGGACCACCAAGTCGCCCACCGACGCCTTCGCCCTCCCCGCCGGGCACCCGGACGAGGGGACGCTGGTGGCGGCGTACTACTGGTGGGTGTTCCCCAACCTGATGCTGAACTTCTACCCGTGGGGGCTGTCGGTGAACGTGGTGGAGCCGCAGGGGCCGGAGCGCTCGCGGGTGCGCTTCCTGTCGTACGTGCTGGACGCGTCGAAGCGCGAGTCGGGGGCGGGCGCGGACCTGCACCGCGTGGAGATGGAGGACGAGGAGGTGGTGGAGGCGGTGCAGAAGGGGGTGAAGTCGCGCCTGTACGACCGCGGCCGCTACTCCCCCCGCCGCGAGGTGGGGACGCACCACTTCCACACGCTGCTGGCGGCGGTGGCCTCGCCGCGGGAGGATGCCGCCGCGGACGAAATGCAACCGGGCGCGCGGGCCGCCCTCCGCGCCGAAGTCGTCGGGATCTGACGAACGGCGGAGGGGCCGGCGGCCACC
>DASUNK010000584.1:0-5759 GCA_036277195.1 Longimicrobiaceae bacterium
CGACGGCTGGACCGTCCCCGCCACCCCGTCGCCCGCGCCGATCTCGCGCGAGGAGCACGCCCGCCGCCGCGCCGCGCTGGCGCAGCGCATGGGCGACGGCGTGCTGGTGGTGCTCGGCGCCGGGGAGCCCGAGGCGGACTACATGACCTTCGCCCAGAACTCGCCCTTCCGCTACCTGACCGGGGTCACCGAGCCGGGGGCCGCGCTGGTGGTGGAGAAGCGGGGCGGGAGCGTGCGCGAGCTCCTCTTCGTGCTCCCGCGCAACCCCGCGCGCGAGGTGTGGGAGGGCGCGCGGCTGGGGGCCGAGCGGGCGCAGGCGCTCACCGGCATCCCCGCGCGCACGGCGGACCGGCTGGAGCCCACCCTCGACTCGCTCCTGGCCGGCGGGCGCACGCTGCACACCGTGTCGCCGCTCACCTCGGACGGGAGCAGCTCCGAGTGGCTGCGGCCGGACCAGCAGTTCGCCGCGCGGCTGGCGGCGCGGCACCCCGGCACCCGGATCCAGTCGCTCGACGCGGCGCTCTTCGCCATCCGCGCGGTGAAGACCCCCGCCGAGCTCGACCTCCTCCGCCGCGCCATCTACATCACCCTCCTGGCCCAGCGCGAGGCCATGCGCGCGGTGGAGCCGGGGATGAACGAGTTCGAGGTGCACGCGCTGATCGAGGGCACCTTCCGCCGCCACGGCGCGGAGCGTCCCGGCTTCGGCAGCATCGTGGGGTCGGGTCCCAACTCCACCACCCTGCACTACCGCGCCGCCGACCGCTTCATGCAGGCGGGCGAGACGCTGGTGATGGACATCGGCGCCAGCTACCGGGGCTACACGGCGGACGTCACGCGCACCGTGCCGGTGAGCGGGCGCTTCTCCCCCGCGCAGCGCGAGATCTACGCGCTGGTGCTCGAGGCGCAGAAGGCCGCCGAGCGCGAGGCCCGCCCCGGCGCCTCGCTGGGGGCGCTGGGCCGCACGGCGGCGCGGGTGCTGGCGGAAGGGCTCGCCCGGCTGGGGCTCATCGAGCGCGCCGACGCCACCTACGACTGCGGCGAGGCGGGGCGCCCCCGCACCTGCCCGCAGTACGTCCTCTACTACATGCACGGCCTGGGGCACGGCATCGGGCTCGACGTGCACGACCCCGAGGCCTCGTACGGCGCGTACGGCGGCGCCTTCAAGGTGGGGAGCGCCTTCACCATCGAGCCCGGCATCTACGTGCGCGCCGACGTGCTGGACTACCTGGCGGACACGCCCGCCAACCGCGCGCTCATCCAGCGCATCCGCCCCGCGGTGGAGAAGTACCGCAACATCGGGGTGCGGATCGAGGACGACTACTTCATCACCGACAGGGGGGTGGAGCGGGTGAGCGAGGGCGCCCCGCGCGAGATCGCCGAGATCGAGGCGCTGATGGCGCGCGAGAGCCACTGGCTGCGCGAGCGCCGCCCCGGCGTGGTGGAGTGGTACCGCGGCACCCAGCCGCGATGACGGACTTCGCCTGGTTCGGCGGCATCGACTTCTCCGGCGCCCGCGAGCCGCTCTCCAACCTGTGGACCGCGGTGGGGCGCGAGCGCGAGGGGAAGGTGCACGTCGCCTCGCTCTGCCCGCACCCCTTCCGGGCGGACCTGGCGGCGTTCGTGGCGGGGGGGTGGCGGAAGGCGGTGGGCGCGGGGGAGGACGACCGGGTGCTCTGGGGGGCGGACTTCCCCTTCGGCGTGCCGGCCGAGGCGGCGCGGCGGCTGGCGGGCGAGCGCCCCCCCTCGTGGGCGGGGATGGCGGCGTGGGTGGCGGACCGCCCCGCCGACGAGGCGCGGGCTCCCTTCCTGGACCTGCAGAAGGCGCTGCGCGCCTGCGACGCCGGCGGGGCGCTGGCGCCCTTCGACATGCGGCTCTACCGGCAGACGGCGGAGGGGATCCGCTGGCTGCACGAGCTGCGCGACCTGGCGGAGGTCTCCATCCTCCCCCAGGCCCCCGCGGAGGGCGCGGCCACGGTGGTGATCGAGGTCTACCCCTCGGGGACGGTGCGCGAGCTGGGGATCAAGGGGAGCCGGGTGCCTTCGCGCGCGGGCGAGGTGCGGGCGCGCCCGGCGGCGCTGCGCCCGTACCTCTCCTTCGAGCACCCCTCGCTGGAGGCCATCGCCGCCACGCTGGAGGACGCGCGCGACGCCTGCCTGGCCGCCCTGACCGCCTACCTCTGCCGGGGCGACCTGGACCAGCCGTACCGCCTGGGGCGCGCGCCCGAGGAGGCGGTACGGCTGGAGGGGTGGATCTACCGTCCGGTGGTGGGCTGAAGGTTAGTCCGTCGCCGGGGTCTCCGCGCCCTCGCGGGCGGTACGCCGCTCCTTCCCCGTCGCGGCGGGGACGGCGTGCTCCCGGTCGTCCGGCGAAGGCGGCGCCTCCGCCGAGGCCAGGGCGCGCGCCACCTCGTCGGCGGGCGCCGGCTTGCCCAGGAAGTCGGGGAGCTGCACCCCGCCGATCTCCTGCACCACCTGCATCATCGGCGGCAGCGTCCGGGCGAAGTTCTGCAGGAAGCTCCCCGTGGCGGCGCCGTCGCCGCCGTCCCACACCACGATCTTGTCGAACTTGATGTTGGAGATGGCGAGCGCCGCCGTCTCGGCCAGCGTGTCCAGGTGCTCCAGCATCAGCAGCTGGAACGCCTCCTTGCTCCCGCCGGCCGCCGCCACGATCTGGCGCAGCCCCTCCGCCTTCTTCGCCAGCATCTCGTACTGGCCGCGGGCCTCCGCCTCCAGCTTGGCGTAGATGGCGGCCGCCTCGGCCTGCGCCTCCAGGACGCGCTTCTCGGCCTCGGCCTGGGCGTCGACGATGATCTTGGCCTTCTCCGCCTTGGCGGGAGCCTCCAGCGCCGCGCGCCGCTCCGCCTCCACCCGCTCGGCGTCGGCCAGCGCCGCCTTCGCCATCGCCCGGTTCTGCGCCTCCTGCACGGCGGCCTCCGCCTCGCGCCGGCGCGTCTCCGACAATGCGTACGCCTCGGCCTGCTTCACCTGCAGCTGCGCCTGCGTGGCCGCGATGCTGGCCTGCGACTCGGCCTCGCCCGCGATGGCCCGGGCGTCGGCGCTGGCCACCGCGATGCGCTTCTTCTGCTCGGCCTCCTTGATGGCCACGTCGCGCTCGAAGCCGGCCGTCTGCTCGCCGATCTTCTGCTCCTTCTCCAGCTCCGCCAGGCGCACCGCCTGCTCGCGCTGCGCCTCGCGGGTGCCGATCTCGCGCAGCTTGGTGGCGTTGGCCACCTGGACGGTGCGCTCGCGCTCGGCCTCGGCCACGCGCACCTCGCCCAGCTTCTCCTGGTCCGCCACGTCGCCGCGGGCCTTCTGCACCGCCTCGGCGGCCGCCTTGCGCCCGATGGCCTCGATGTATCCCGACTCGTCGTTGATGTCGGTGATGTTCACGTTCAGCAGCACCAGGCCGATCTTCTTCAGCTCCGGCTCCAGCGAGGTCTGGATGTTGTGCAGGAAGCTCTCGCGGTCGCGGTTGATCTCCTCGATGCGCATGGAGGCGATCACCTGCCGCAGCTGGCCGAAGATGATGTCCTGCGCCTGCCGCTTGATCTGCTCGCGGTCGAGCTTGAGCAGGCGGATGGCGGCGTTCTGCCGCACCTCCTCCTCGGTGCCGATGGCCACCGTGAACACGCTGGGCACGCTCACGCGGATGTTCTCGAAGGAGAGCGCGTCGCGCAGCGGGATCTCGATCTGCATCGGCTCCAGGCTGAGGTACGCGTACTCCTGCACGATCGGCAGCACGAAGGCGCCGCCGCCCTGCTTGCACTTGGCCGCGTTGTCGCCGGTGAAGCTGCCGGAGATCACCAGCACCTGGTTGGCGGGCGCGCGCTTGTAGCGCTTGGCCACGAACACCAGGAAGCTCATGGCCAGCCCAATGACTGCGGCCGCGAACCAGAGCGCCGAGTTAGCGAGCATCGTCGAAGACTCCGATGAGGGGTGAGGGCACGACCTCCACCAGGTCGGGCCCGACGACGTCGATCACCAGCACGGAGGCGCCGGTGGGTAGGGCGTGCTCGGAGAGGGCGCGGCACTCCACCGTGCGCCCCTGGAGAGTGAGGTGAACCTTGCCGGTGCCCGCGCGCCCGGCGGGGATGCCCAGGTAGACGCTCCCGGTCTCGCCCACGGCGCGGTGCAGCCGCACCGCCGCATCTCCCTCCAGCCGGCGCAGGGCGCGCATGACGGCGGCCACGCCCAGCAGCGCGGCGAGCCCCGCCCCCAGCGCCGCCAGGATCGCCAGCGGGCCGCCCACGGTGAGCCCCGCCAGCCCGAAGAAGAGGAGCCCCGCCGCCAGCGCGCGCACGCTCAGCACGTTGAGGGCGTCGTCCGCGTCGTGCACGTCCACGTCGTAGCCGAAGCCGGGGAGCTCCCAGTCGTGGGCGAGCCCCACCAGCCCCAGCACGATCTGGAGCGCCAGCACGGCGCCGCCCACGACGGCGCAGACGAGGAAGAGCGAGCTCACGGTGTCGGGGCGGGCGGAAGGGGGGAACCACAGAAGTTCCCCCCAAGCTTATGCGCGCGGGGTGCGCCTGTCAACCGAAGGGGTTACGGAGCAACGACTTCGGGAGATTCAACCGCCGGTGGAAAGCCAGAGCGCCTGCCCGCCCAGGTGGTCCGTCTGGGTGACGTCGTCGTCGTACGACTCGGTGCTGATCCCGGCGATGGTGCCCCCGGTCCCCACCTTCTGCACCAGCTGCCAGCCGCGGGTGGGGATGGAGACGTCCACGTTGTAGGCGGCCCAGTACGCCTTGAACTTCAGGCTGGAGTAGAGCTGCTGCCCGGTGAGGCCGGGCTCGTAGCCCACGTACAGCCCCGGCACGTACCCGGCGGCCGCAACCTGGTCGTGCCAGTTGTTGCAGTACGCCACCACGTCCGACGCCGCGGTGCCGTCGGCCACGCACTCCAGGTCGCACCACACGTTGACCCCCGGGGGGAAGCCGAGCTGCTGCGCGAACCCGGCCGCGTTGGTGCCGTACTGCGTCCCCAGGCTCCCGGTGGGGTTCCACCCGGGGTTGAGGACGTGCTGGACCACCATCAGCCCCAGCCCCGCCTGCAGGATGGTGTTCGCCTCCGCGGCGGAGAGGTCGTACGACTTCATCTCCGTGCGCCCCACGTAGCGCACCACGAAGCGGTACCCCTTCTCCAGGAAGGCCTGCGCGGCCGAGGCGGAGATCGGGGTGTTGGCGTCGAAGCCCTTGAGCCCGGGTGCGGCCGCCTGGACGCTGCCGGGGAGAGTCGTGCTCATGTTTCGGGTCCGGGGCTGGGGGGAGAAGTAGGAGGCGAGGAGCTACGTGGAAGATGCTACGCCGCGCCGGGCCGCGGGGCAAGCGTCAGTCCAGGGCGCGGCGGGCGGCGGCGAACACCGCGTCGAGCATCGGCTCGGTGAGCCGGCCGGTGAAGGTGTTCTGCTGGCTGGGATGATAGGAGCCGATGAGCCGGTACGGCCCCACCCGGGCCTCGGCCCCGTGCCCGAACTTCGGCGCGGGCGCCGGCACCGGGTGCCCCGCCTCGCGCAGCAGGCGCAGCGCCTGGTCCCAGGCGAACCCGCCCAGGCAGACGATGGCGCGCAGCGCGGGGAGCGCCGCCAGCTCGCGCAGGAGGAAGGGGAGGCAGGCGTCGCGCTCGCCGGGGAGGGGCTTGTTGTCGGGCGGGGCGCACTTCACCGCGGCGGTGATGTACACGTCGGCCAGCGCCAGCCCGTCGCCCGCGTGCACGGAGGTGGGCTGGTTGGCGAAGCCGGCGCGGTGGAGGGCGGCGAAGAG
>DASUNK010000585.1:0-2120 GCA_036277195.1 Longimicrobiaceae bacterium
CAGCGCTGCGGCGACCACGAACTCCCGGCGGTTCATGTCGGTCATGCAACTCTTCCCAATTCCTCGCGGAGCACCCGGCGCAGCGTATCTTCCAACGGTTCGCGCTGGCGCTGGATGTGATCGCGCAACGCAGCGTTGATCAGCGTCTGATAGTTGCCGCCCCCTGCGTCGCTCACCTGCGCGCGGAACCAGTCGAGCACCTCGTCATCCAGGCGGATGGTGATGCGCGTCTTTCCAGGAGGCGTGGGGAGCACAGCGCCGCGTTTCCCCTTCGAGAAATCGTACTCGTCTTTCATAGCTTCCTCGCGGTATACCACTGCTCTTCGGTGCGAGTGGCCTTGCGTGCGGAGATAAGCCGGATTGTCTCGCCCCGCCAGGTGTACACGACCACCACCAGCCTCCCCAGGACGTCCATCCCCACCGTAACCGAGCGCTCCTCATCGGGATCGTCGTCAGGGATGGTCACCGCCCGCTCGTCGAGCAATGCACCCACGGCATCCTCGAACCGGATGCCATGCTTGGCGAAGTTCGCCTCCGCCTTCTGCCGATCCCAATCGAAGCTCATCGTGAATGTATGCACGGACGTACACAGAGTCAAGCACGACCATTGCGCCGCCCGTGCTATTTCCTGTGCCGTCGTTGGGGAAAAGAGAGCGGCCCCGGATCTCTCCGGGGCCGCTCTCGAGTGAATCGGAAGTCCAACCGTCGGCGCGAGCGTTCGCACCTCACGCGCGCGTGGTGCCGTAGAGGATCGCCTGCTTCACCTCGCCGATGGCCTGCGTGATCTTGATCTCCCGCGGGCACGCCTCCGTGCAGTTGAAGATGGTGCGGCACCGCCACACCCCCTCGCGGTCGTTCAGCAGGTCCAGCCGCTCCGCCCCCGCTTCGTCGCGGCTGTCGAAGATGAAGCGGTGCGCGTTCACGATCGCCGCCGGGCCCACGAAGTCCTCGTCCGCCCAGAAGCTCGGGCAGCTGGTGGTGCACGCCGCGCACAGGATGCACTTGGTGGTGTCGTCGTAGCGCTCCCGGTCCTCCACGCTCTGCACCCGCTCGCGCTCCGGCGGCCGCGAATCGTTGACGAAGTACGGCAGCACCGCGCGGTACTGCGCGAAGAAGCGCTCCATGTCCACCACCAGGTCCTTGATCACCCGGAACCCCAGCAGCGGCTCCACCGTCGCCCGCTCGCCCACGTCGCGGATCAGCACCTTGCAGGCGAGGCGGTTCACCCCGTTGATGCGCATGGCGTCGGACCCGCACACGCCGTGGGCGCAGCTGCGCCGGTAGGTGAGCGAGCCGTCCTGGTACCACTTCACCGCGTTCAGCGCGTCGAGCACCCGGTCGGTGGGGTCCGCCTCCACCACGTACTCGCGGAAGGCCGCCTCGGCGTCCGTCTCGGGGTTGAAGCGCCGGATCCGCAGCGTCACCCTCGGCATCTCAGTACACCCTCTCCTTCGGCTGGAAGCGGGTGATGGTCACCGGCTTGTAGCTGATGGCGAGCGAGCCGTCGCCCTGCCGCGCCACCAGCGTGTGCTTCAGCCAGTTCACGTCGTCGCGCTGCAGGTAGTCCTCGCGCAGGTGCGCGCCGCGGCTCTCGGTGCGGTTCAGCGCGGCGAGGGTGGTGACCTCGGCCAGGTCCAGCAGGTTCCCCAGCTCCCACGCCTCCAGCAGGTCGGTGTTGAAGCGCTTCCCCCGGTCCATCACCACCACTCGCCGGAAGCGCTCCTGCAGCTCGCGCACCTTCGCCAGCGACTCCTCCATCCCCTCCCGCTCGCGGAAGATGCCCACGTTGTCCATCATGGTGTCCTGCATCTCCTCGCGCAGTCGCGCGGCCGGCTCGCCCTTCCCCGGGTCGGTGGCCAGCAGGGCGCCGAACTGCTCCTCCACGAAGGCGGTGGGGTCGTCGGGGAGCGGCGGCAGGTCCGCCGTCTCGCAGAAGCGCGCCATCGCCAGCCCGCCGCGCTTGCCGAAGACCACCAGGTCGAGCAGCGAGTTGGTCCCCAGCCGGTTGGCGCCGTGCACCGAGACGCACGCCGCCTCGCCCGCGGCGTAGAGCCCGGGGAGCACGGTGCCGGCGGCGTCGGTCACCACCCGCCCGTCGAGGTCGGTGGGGATGCCGCCCA
>DASUNK010000586.1:0-5803 GCA_036277195.1 Longimicrobiaceae bacterium
ACCCCCAGGCAGGTTGCTCACGTGTTACGCACCCGTTCGCCACTAGGCCGGTCCCGAAGGGCCGACCCCGTTCGACTTGCATGTGTTAAGCGCGCCGCCAGCGTTCGTCCTGAGCCAGGATCAAACTCTCCATTAGAGAAGTCCGATTAGCTCGGTCGAACGAACGTGTTTCTCGTCCGTTCGGAATGTACCTTTGACGTGCCTCTGCCCGGCGTCCGGAGACGCCAAGGCGTGCCGGAGGAAGGTCTGCCCCCGGCGAGGCCCACACGGACATCCAAACCCTGGTTTTCAAACAGCTTGCGGGCCATGCCCGCCGGCAAGAGGGGAATAATACACCCGTCGTCGCACCGCGTCAACCCCCGCCGGCTTGCGTTTCCCGGGAAAAAGGCCGGCGCCCACGGGGGTTTCCGTGGGCGCCGGTGCGGAGCTCCAGCCGGGAGCTGCGGACGATGCGTCAGACCTCTTCCTCGCCGTCCTCGTCCCAGCCCTCCTCCTCGTCCCACTCCTCGTCGTCGTCGTCCCAATCGTCGTCGTCCTCGTCCCACTCGTCGTCGTCGTCGAGGTCGTCCTCCTCATCCCAGCCCTCTTCCCGGTCGGCGTCCCACCCCTCCTCCTCTTCCTCGTCGAAGCGGGCCACGAAGGCCTCCTGGAGGGCGAGCGCCTCACCTGGTTCCGGGTGAGCCATCACGGTCGGCATTCCGAAGTCTCCTTGGTGTGCGGGATAAGGCTGGTGGCCGGCGCTGGCGCGCAGCAAGGACGGTGCCGAGCAACCCCCGGTTCGGCGGGAAAGTAAAGGGCTCCCGCAACGTGTCAAGGCCTTTGAACGACCGCTTGGGGACGGGACGCACCGGCGCGCCCGCGCGGGCGGCTACGAGGCCGCCCGCGAGGCCTTCTTGCGGTCGTTGGCGTTCAGCAGCCGCTTGCGCAGGCGGATGGACTTCGGCGTCACCTCGATCAGCTCGTCGTCGGCGATGTAGGTGAGCGCGTCCTCCAGCGTCATCTGCCGCGGCGGCTCCAGCAGCACGTTCTCGTCGCTCCCGGCGGCGCGGATGTTGGTCAGCTTCTTCTCCTTGCAGACGTTGACCTCCATGTCGCCCGGGCGCGCGTTCTCGCCCACGATCATCCCCTCGTACACCGGCACGCCGGGGGGGATGAAGAACTTCCCCCGCTCCTGCAGGTTGAAGATGGAGTAGGGCACGGCGTCGCCCGTCATCATGCTGACCATGACGCCGCGGCCGCGCGTGCTCATGGCGCCCACGTACGGCCCGTACTCCAGGAAGCGGTGGTGCAGCGTCCCCTCGCCGCGCGTGTCGGTGAGGAAGTCGCTCCGGTAGCCGAAGAGGCCGCGGGCGGGCACCCGGTACACCAGCCGCACCAGCCCCAGCCCGGGGTTGCGCATCTCCAGCATCTCGCCGCGGCGCTGCCCCAGCTTCTCGATCACCACCCCCATCATCCCCTCGGGGAGGTCGATGGTGGTCTCCTCGTACGGCTCCTGCAGCTGCCCGTCGGGGCCCTTCTTGAGGATCACGCGCGGGCGCGAAACGGCGAATTCGTACCCCTCGCGCCGCATGGTCTCCATCAGGATCCCCAGGTGCAGCTCGCCGCGCCCGGAGACGGTGAGGGTGTCCGGCGAGTCGGTCTCGTCCACCCGCAGCGCCACGTTGCTCTCCAGCTCGCGGAAGAGCCGGTCGCGCACCTGGCGGCTGGTGACGTACTTCCCTTCCCGCCCGGCGAAGGGCGAGTTGTTGACCATGATGTCCACCGAGACGGTGGGCTCCTCCACCCGGATCCCCTCCAGCGCGTCGGGGAACTCGGCGTCGCAGAGGGTGGCGCCGATCTCCACCTCGGGGAGCCCGGCCAGCGCCACGATGTCGCCCGCCGAAGCGCTCTCCACCTCGCGCCGCTCGAGCCCGTCGAAGGTGAAGAGCTTGCTCGCCCTGGCGCGGGCGGCGGGGGCCTCGTCGCCGTGCATCAGCAGCACCACGGCGTCGCCCACACGCACGGTGCCGCGCTCGATGCGGCCGATGGCCAGCCGCCCCAGGTACGGCGAGTAGTCGATGGTGGAGACCAGCATCTGGAACGGCCCCTCGGCCCGCTTGGGGGCGGGGATGACCTCCAGGATGGTCTCGAAGAGGGGGCGCAGGTCGCGCCGCTCGTCGGAGAGCTCGCGCACGGCCACGCCCTCGCGGCCCACGGCGTAGAGGAAGGGGCAGTCGAGCTGGTGGGGGTCGGCCTCCAGCTCCATGAACAGCTCCAGCACCTCGTCGTGCACGCGCAGGGGGTCGGCGTCGCCGCGGTCGATCTTGTTGATCACCACCACGGGCTGGTGCCCCAGCTCCAGCGCCTTGCGGGTGACGAAGCGCGTCTGCGGCATGGGTCCCTCGGCCGCGTCCACCAGCAGGATCACGCCGTCCACCATGCGCAGGATGCGCTCGACCTCGCCGCCGAAGTCGGAGTGCCCCGGGGTGTCGACGATGTTGACCTTGGTGTCGCCCCAGCGCACGGACAGGTTCTTGGCGAGGATGGTGATCCCCCGCTCGCGCTCGAGCGGGTTGGAATCCATCACGCGCTCCTGCACCTGCTGGTTCTCACGGAAGGTGCCGGCCTGGCGGAGCATGTGGTCCACCAGGGTGGTCTTGCCGTGGTCGACGTGGGCGATGATCGCGATATTGCGGATCGGCATGGGTCCCATCCCGGGAAAAACAAAGAAAGACGGGCTCCTCCGCGAGGTGCCCGGCTTTCCGGAACAGCCGTATAAAATAGCGAAAAACGGGCCCGGGGTCCACCCCCGGGGCGGCTACGCGCCCCGGCGCGCGAGCCAGTGGTAGCCCACCAGCTTGTACACCAGCTTGGCGGCCACGAAGTCCGGCGCGGCGTTGCCGCCGATCGGCGCCAGCTCCACCACGTCGGCGCCCACCACGTTGCGCTCCTCGAACACGCGCCGCAGGAGCTTCAGGGTGGGATACCACCCGGGCCCGCCGGGCTCGGGGGTGCCGGTGGCGGGCATCAGCGCGGGGTCGAAGTAGTCCACGTCGAAGGTGATGAAGACGTCGTCGCCGAGCGCGGCCAGGGCGCGGCCGATCCAGGCGTCGGCGTTCCACATCTCGTCGGCGAAGATGGTGGTGATGCTCCCCTCGCGCGCGCGGATGAGGGCGCGCTCCTCGGCGGTGACGGCGCGGATGCCCACCTGCACCAGGTCCGCGCAGTCGATGCAGCGCGCCATCACCGAGGCGTGCGAGTACGGCGAGCCCTCGTACTCCAGGCGCAGGTCGCCGTGCGCGTCGAACTGGAGGACGGAGAGGCGCCGCCCCGCGGGGAGCCGCGCCGCGTGCGCCCGCACCGGCGCGCTGGTGATGGAGTGCTCGCCCCCCAGCCCGATCACCAGCCGGTCGCCCGCGGCCTCCAGCACGGCGTCGTACGCCCGGCGCAGCTCGCCCACGGCGGCCTCGGGCCCGGCGGAGGTGAGGTGGAGCGCCGGCAGGGTGCACACCCCGACGGCGGGCCCCGGCTCGGCGTCCAGCTCCTGGTCGTAGAGCTCGATGTAGCGTGAGGCCTCGAGGATGGCCTGCGGCCCCAGCCGGGTGCCGCCCTGGTAGCTGACGGTGGCCTCGTAGGGGATGGGGAGGATGACCACGCCGGCCCGCTCCCAGCCGGCGGCGTCGCCCTCCAGCCCCAGGAAGTTGCGGGGGAGCTCCCAGGGGAGGTCCGCCAGCGAGGCGGGGATCTGGTTCGACATGGCCTGCAATCTGGAGCGCGTGGGCGCCGCGGCGCCAGAGCCGCCGGACGGAACGGCAGCGGGGAGACGGCGCGCCGCCGTCTCCCCGCTCCCTTCATCCCGCCGCCCCGCGGCTCAGGCCACTTCGAGCGCCGGGCAGGTGAGGCCCTCGTACTTCACCGTGGCGCCCTTGGCCTGGCACTCCGCGCAGAGGCCGTAGATCTCCAGCCGGTGCCGCGTGGGCTGGAAGCCGTGCCGCTCCGCCACCTCCTGCTGCAGCCGCAGGATCTCCGGGCTCTGGAACTCCACCACCGTCCGGCAGTGCGTGCACACCAGGTGCTCGTGCACCGGCTGGTGCCCGAAGAGGTGCTCGTAGCGCTTGAAGCCGTCGCCGAAGTCGTGGTCCTCCACCAGCCCGCTCCGCACCAGGATCTCCATGGTGCGGTAGATGGTGGCCTTGCCGATGCGCTCGCCCCGCTCCTTCAGCCGCGCCTCGATGTCCTCCACCGAGAGGTGTTCGCGCGAGTTGAACACCACGTCCGCCACCGCCGCGCGCTGGTCCGTCACGGGGCGCCCCAGCTGGCGCAGGTAGCGCCGGAACAGGTGCAGGAAGGGCGACGGGGCCAGCGTGACGGCGCTCTCGGCGGTGGCCATGGATGGGCGGCTCCTCTCGGCAGGCTGCGGCGCAACCATCGGGGACAGGCTAACAATAATTATTCTTGATTGGGAGCGTCAAGCACGCCGGCGCCGAGGGCGGCGAGCAGCTCCGTCCACTTCGCGGGGTCGCCGCCGGTGGCGCGGACGTCGGGGGCGGGGTGCTCCTCGCCCAGGCGCCGCACCACGCCGTCGATGATGCGCCCCACCCGGTCCACCGGCACGGTCCCCTGCTCCGTCACGGTGTCGGTGCGCTCCGTCTTCCCCCCCGGGCGGGACTCGGCCTCGTACTGCACGGTGTAGAGGGTGCGCCGCTCCCGCCGGTCGTCGCCGCCCTCCGCGTAGGTGCAGAGGACGGCGAGCCCGGTCTCGCGCGCCCCCGCCTGCCGCGGCGCGAAGAGCCACACCTCGTCCACCGTGGTGGGGGAGATGCGCCCCGCGGCCGCCGCGAGCGCGGCGCCGAGGTGCGGGTTGAGAGCCTCGCCGGGAGGTGAAGGGATCATGTGCATCGATTCCGTCCGCAAAGGTGATCGGTGGCACACCCGATGCGGCACGGGCTGTCTCACCCCACAACGAGGAGGGCCGCTATGAAGAAGCTCAGGCTTCGGCTCGAGGCGCTGACGGTGGAGTCCTTCCCCACCGCGCCGGCCACGGAGCCGCTCGGGACGGTGCACGCGGCGGAAGGCACCCTGCGCACGCGCTGCGAGTACACCTGCGTGGAGCCCACCTGCCAGGGGAACACCTGCGTCACCTCGTGCGGCGGCGGCGGAGACCCGGCCTGCACCTGCCCGATCTGGTGAAGGGGACCGGGGGCCGGCCGCGCCGGCCGGCCCCCGAGCGCGTCACCCCACCGCGGCCGGCTCGCGGGCGGCCACCTCCTGCTCCACGTAGTAGCGCAGCACGTGCAGGAAGTCCTGCGCGTTGGTGATCACCCCGAAGGCCTGGCGCGTCCCCCGGTCCTTCAGCTTGCTCACCACGAACTCCGACGAGTCCACGCAGATGGTGGGGAGCGGCCGCACCTCGCCCGTCTCTTCGCGCCAGACGTAGGACGGGAGCATGTTCCCGGTGGCGATGGAGTGCAGCGCGGTGGCGATCATGATGACCCCCGTGGCCCGCCGGGTGTGCTCCTTCATCACCTCCTGGCACTGCACCGCGTCGGTGAGCGTGTCGGGGAGCGGGCCGTCGTCGCGGATGGAGCCGCAGTGCACGAACGGCACCCCGGTGGTCACCAGCGCGTGCATGATCCCCTCCTTGATGATCCCCTGCTCCACCGCCGCGGCGATGGACCCGGCCCGGCGCACGCGGTTGATGGCGCGCATGTGGAAGGAGTGCCCCCCCTCCACCGGGATCCCCCGGGCGTTCATCCCCAGCGTGGTGCCCAGCGTGGCCGCCTCGATGTCGTGCACCGCGACCGCGTTGCCGCCGAAGAGCACG
>DASUNK010000587.1:0-4426 GCA_036277195.1 Longimicrobiaceae bacterium
TCGCACTTCGCACTTCGCACTTCGCACTTCGCACTTCGCACTTCGCACTTCGCACTCCCCTCATCCCATCTCCGCGATCACCTGCTTCAGCTCCTCGGGGAGCGGGGGGATCGGGGTGCGCTCCAGCTGCATCTCCCCGTCCGGTCCCTTGCGCACCACCAGGTTGAAGGTGCCGTACGCCGGGTCCTTCTCCGGGAAGTCCTCGCGGAAGTGCCCGCCGCGGCTCTCCTTGCGCTCGATGGCCGCGCGGGTGACGGCCTCCGACACGGTGAGCAGGCACCCCAGGTCCAGCGCCGTGTGCCAGCCGGGGTTGTACTCGCGGTTCCCCGCCACCCCCACCACCGCCGCCCGCGCCTTCAGCCCCGCGATCCCCTCCAGCGCCCGCTGCAGCTCCTCCTCGCGGCGCACGATCCCCACCAGGTCCTGCATCATCTCCTGCAGCGCGTGCTGCACCTGGTAGGGGCCCTCCGCGCCGCCGGAGCGCTCGAACGGCTCCAGCGCGTCGCGGGCCGCCGCGTCCGCCGCCGCCTCGTCCACCCGGCCGGCGCCGTTCTCCCGCGCGAAGCGCGCCGCGTGCTCGCCCGCGCGCCGCCCGAACACCAGCAGGTCCGAGAGCGAGTTCCCCCCCAGCCGGTTGGCCCCGTGCAGCCCCGCCGCGACCTCGCCCGCCGCGAAGAGCCCGGGGACGGTGGACATCTGCGTGTCGCCGTCCACCCGCACCCCGCCCATGATGTAGTGCGTGGTGGGTCCCACCTCCATCGGGGTCTCGGTGATGTCGATGTCCGCCAGCTGCTTGAACTGGTGGTACATGCTCGGCAGCTTGCGGCGGATGTGCTCCGCTCCGGCGGGGAGGCGGCTCCTGATCCAGGCGATGTCCAGGAAGACGCCGCCGTGCGGGCTGCCGCGCCCCTCGCGCACCTCGCGCACGATGCAGCGGGCCACGTGGTCGCGCGTCAGCAGCTCGGGCGGGCGGCGGGCGTTGCGGTCGCCCTGGGTGTAGCGCCACCCCTCTTCCTCGCTGTCCGCCGTCTGCGCGCGGTAGTTCTCGGGGATGTCGTCGAACATGAAGCGGCGCCCCTCGCTGTTGAGCAGCACGCCCCCCTCGCCGCGCACTCCCTCCGTCACCAGGATCCCCCGCACGCTCGGCGGCCACACCATCCCGGTGGGGTGGAACTGCACGAACTCCATGTCCACCAGGTCCGCCCCGGCGTGGTAGGCCAGCGCGTGCCCGTCGCCGGTGTACTCCCACGAGTTGCTGGTGATGCGGTACGCCCGGCCGATCCCTCCCGTGGCGAGCACCACCGCCCGCGCCCGGAAGAGGCGGAAGCGCCCGCGCTCGCGGTCGTAGGCGAAGGCTCCCGCCACCCGCTCGCCGTCCTTGAAGAGCGCGGTGACGTGGGTCTCCATGTGCACCTCGATCCCCTGGTGCACGCCGCGGTCCTGGAGGACGCGGATCATCTCCAGCCCGGTGCGGTCGCCCACGTGGGCCAGGCGCGGGTACTTGTGCCCGCCGAAGTTGCGCTGGAGGATGCGCCCGTCGTCGGTGCGGTCGAAGAGCGCGCCCCACGCCTCCAGCTCGCGCACCCGGTCCGGCGCCTCGCGGGCGTGCAGCTCGGCCATGCGCCAGTTGTTGAGATACTGCCCGCCGCGCATGGTGTCCGCGAAGTGCACCCGCCAGCCGTCGCGGTCGTCCACGTTGGCGAGCGCCGCGGCCACGCCCCCCTCGGCCATCACCGTGTGCGCCTTCCCCAGCAGGCTCTTGCACACCAGCCCGGTGCGGGCGCCCAGGGCGCTGGCCTGGATGGCGGCGCTCAGGCCGGCGCCGCCGGCGCCGACCACCAGCACGTCGTAGTCGTGCGTCTGGTGCTCCATGGGGTCAGAAGACGATCCGGGGGTCGCTGATCACGCCCCGGGCGAGCAGGCGCACGTACAGGTCGGCGATGCAGACGAAGACCAGGGAGGACCACGCCCACTGCATGTGCAGGCGGTTGAACCAGCCGGCGCGCTGCCACGCCCCGTGGCGCGCGCGGCCGAACGCCGCGCAGCTGGCGCAGTCCACGCTCCCGCCGACGAGGTGGCGGAGCGAGTGGCACCCCAGCAGGTAGCCGGTCAGCAGCACCACGTTCACCAGCAGCACCACCGTCCCCAGCCCCACGCCGAAGCCCCCCGGGAAGACGAAGGCCTTCAGCGTATCGTACCAGAGGAGGAGCAGCACCGGGATGGAGAGGTAGAGGAAGTAGCGGTGCAGGTTCTGGAGGACGAGGGGGAAGAAGGTCTCGCCCCGGTACCCCGCGCCCCACGGCTCGCCCACGGCGCAGGCGGGCGGGTCCATGAAGAAGGAGCGGTAGTAGGCCTTGCGGTAGTAGTAGCAGGTGGCGCGGAAGCCCAGGATCACCGCCATCAGCAGGATGGCGGGCGAGAACGGCCACCAGCCGATGCCGAGCATCTCCACCTCGTCGGGGCACTGCGCGGCCAGGCAGGGCGAGTAGAAGGGGGAGAGGTACGGCTCGGTGAAGTAGTCGCGCCCCTGCAGGATGGCCCAGGTGGCGTATCCCCCGGCCCCGCCGAAGGTCAGCGCCGTCGCCAGCGGGGCGACCCACCAGCGGTCGCGCCGCTGGGTCTCGCCGAACCGCGACTGCGTGGCCAGCACGGGAAGACTGCTCGCCATGACGGACTCTCCTGGGGCCGGATGGGGAGGGGACGGGGGGCGGCGGCACTAAGGATGAGGCGCGGCCCCGCGTTCGGCAACCCCGGCCGGCGGCGGCGCCAGCGGCTCGGCCCCCCCCTCCTGGCTGCGCCACAGCTCGTGGAAGCGGCCGCCGCGCGCCATCAGGTCCACCCAGCCGCCGTGCTCCACCACCCGCCCCTCCTCCAGCACGTAGATGGTGTCCGCGTCGCGCACGCTGGCCAGGCGGTGGGTGATCAGCAGCATGCCGACCTTCCCCTGCAGGTCGCCGATGGCGGCGCGGATGCGGCGCTCGTTCTCGGTGTCGAGCGCGCTGGTGGCCTCGTCCAGGATGAGGAGGGTGGGGCGGCGCAGGAGGGCGCGCGCCAGCGCCAGCCGCTGCCGCTCGCCCCCGGAGAGGCGCACCCCGCGGTCGCCCACCACCGTCTCCAGCCCCTGCGGCAGCGCGGCGACGAAGCCCTCGGCGGCGGCCAGCCGCAGCGCCTCCCACACCTCCTCCTCGGTGGCCTCCGGCCGCGCCCAGCGCAGGTTGGCCAGCACGGTGTCGTGGAAGAGGAGGGTGTCCTGGGCCACGTAGCCGATCCCCTCGCGCCACGCGCGCATCCACGACTCGTCCAGCGCCCGCCCGTCCACGCCGATGCGCCCCTCGCGCGGGAGCGCCAGCCCCATCACCAGGTCCGCCACCGTGGTCTTCCCCGCGCCGGAGGGGCCCACCAGCGCCGTGGTGCGCCGGGCGGCGATCTCCAGGTCCAGCCCGCGCACGGCGTCGTCCGTCCGGTCTCCCCCGTAGCCGAAGGAGACGCCCTCCAGCCGCACCGCCTGCCGCAGCGCCACCGGGGCGGCCACCTCGCCGGCGCGCTCGCCCTCGGCCTCCAGCGCCTCGATGCGCCGCAGCACGTTGCCGAAGGCGGGGAGGGCGTGCAGCAGGTGCTGGTAGATGGTCTGCAGGTTGGAGAGGCGGGGCACCAGCCGCGAGAAGAGGAAGACCAGGAGGATGGCCAGCGCGCCGGGGAGGTGCAGCACGCCGATGGCCAGCCAGGTGGCCACCGCCAGCAGGAGCACCGAGCCGATGGTGAAGGCGGCGCGCGCGTCGGCGTAGGCGTAGGTGGCGCCGGCGTGGACGGCGGTGGTGCGCCGCGCCAGCGTCGCGAAGATCTCCGCGTTGCGGTCCTCCGCCGCGTAGCTCTTCACCAGCTTCATCCCCTGCAGGTGCTCGGTGGCCGCGGACATCACCTCGGCCACCGCCGCCGTCTGCCCCGCGCCGGCCGCGCGCGCGTCGCGCCGCCAGCGGCGCAGCGCCAGCAGGAGCACCGCGCCGGCGGCGACCGCCACCCCGGTGACCGTGGCGGAGATGCGGAGCGCCAGCAGCAGGTACACCACCCCGAGCAGGCACTGCACCACGATGAGGAGGAGGTAGCTGGCGGCGGCGCCCACCCGGTCGATCTCGTGGGTGAGGGCGTGCACCAGGTCCGAGGCGCGCTGCCGCGCCAGGTAGGTCCAGCGCGCCGCCGCGATCGCCCGGTAGAGCCGCACGCGCAGGCGGAGCGCCGTCTCCAGCTCCACCGAGTACGCCACCACCGTCTGCGCGCGCTGGGCCAGCGCCTGCACCGACATCACCCCCACGTAGAGCGCCAGCCCGCCTCCCAGGGTGGGGGTGATCCCGAGCGCGCCGAAGGCCGCCGCCACCGCCCGCCCGAAGCCGCCCGCGGCGCCGGCGGGCACCGGCAGCCCCGCCAGACC
>DASUNK010000588.1:0-9498 GCA_036277195.1 Longimicrobiaceae bacterium
GCCGCGCAGACCGCAGCCGGTGCAGGGAAGGAGGGGCGCCCCGAAGTGGGGGCGCCCCTCCCGCTTTCCTCCTTCTGTGACTCCATATTGCGTATCACATTGCTCCCGCGCCGTCCGGTTTTCCACACCCGTGCCCGAGCCGCAGTGCGTGCCATTCTGGCGCAGGTGGCAGCAGGGCGGCAGCGCCGCGCCGGTGCCACGCGGCGGGTGCAATGATTGCGAACGGCCACTCCATGTTTTGTGGAAAACGAGAAAGTCGTTATCGCGTAGCGAGATAAGGTTTCTGCTTGCCCGGGACCGGAGCGCGCCGCCGTGAAAAGTGAACGTTTGGCATTTTTCTTGTATGAGGGGCGCGCGATGTACCGCTCTCCCGGGTGGGGAGGGCGCGTTTGGCACATCATCCATACGAGGAGAGTGTCGATGAGACGATTGCTGACGTCTGCGATGGCGGCGGCCCTGGTGGTCGCCGGAGCGGGCGGTCCGGCGCAGGCGCAGGACCTGGTGGGGCGCCGGGCTCCGCTCTTCGAGCTGGGGATCTACGGCGGCGGTGCGTACCACACCGACTGGTTCACCACGCCCGAGGGCAACGTCGACGAGGAGGAGGGGTGGACCCCCGGGTTCGCTTCCATCTTCGGCGCCGAGGCGACGTACTGGGCCAGCCCCAGCTTCGGCATCCGGCTGCACGGGGCGTACAGCCCCTCGACGCTGCCCGAGGCCGAGGCGGTGGAGTTCGACCAGCTGGTCCAGAACAACTGGTTCTACGACCTGGACCTGGTGTACCGGCCCTTCTTCTACTCGGCCGGGAGCCCGTGGCTGGCGTCGACCTACCTGTTCCTGGGCGGCGGCGGCTACACGGCGAACATCGCGGGCGAGTCGGGCTACCCGGGGTGCATCCCGCTGGCGGTGTGGGTGGCGAACGGGGTTTGCCTCTCGGACCGGCCGACGATCTCGACGGTGGGCCAGGGCGTGGTGGGCGTGGGCTTCGACCTGTTCCCGATCAGCTCGATGCTGGGGATCTTCGGCGAGCTGGCGGTGCACGGGTTCGACTCGCCGGCGCACGTGGCGGAGGACGACACGGGCGAAGACAAGTTCGTGTTCATGCCGCGTGGCGTGCTGGGGCTGAAGTTCATGTTCGGCGACATCCTGCCGCCGCCTCCGCCCCCGCCGCCGCCTCCGCCGCCGCCTCCGCCGCCGCCGCCTCCGCCGCCGCCGCCGCCTCCGCCGCCGCCGCCGCCGCCGCCGCCTCCGCCGCCGCCTGCGGTGCTGCCGCAGACGATCCGGGTGTGCGTGGTCGAGGGTGGGCAGCTGCGCGAGGTGGAGGTGCAGTACAACACGACGACGGGCGACTCGACCGTCAACGGCCAGCCGTTCAGCGTCGCGTTCCCGGCGCAGACGGGCTACGCCGCGGGCGCGACGTGGTACATCAACAACGAGCCGATCACGTTCAACAACCGGCGCTACGTGAAGTACGGGCTGCCGCGGGTGCTGGGCGTGTCGGAAGTGACGCGGATCGGGGAGTACCAGGGCGTCAGCGTCTTCGGTGAGGCGATGGCGACCGGGACTCCGGAAGTGATCTACGTGCCGGTGCGGCCTGGGTGCGAGTTCCAGCCGTACCAGACGGAGATCAAGACGGGCGGAGTGCGCGGGGAGTAGCCGCGCACGCCGCAGCCGGTGCAGGGAAGGAGGGGCGCCCCCGAAGTGGGGGCGCCCCTCCCGTGTTTGCGGCCGTGCCGGCGCGTGCTACCTTGTGCGCGCTCTTCCTCCATCTCCTCTCCACCGGCCAGGGGACGCGAGCGGCATGAACGGGCAGACGGGCGGGGCGGAGGCGCTCAAGCGCGCGGCCGCGGAGCGCGCGGCGGAGTGGATCCGCGACGGGATGGCGCTGGGGCTGGGGACCGGCTCCACCGTGCGCCACCTGCTGGACGTCATCGCCGAGCGCCGCGCCGGGGGCGAGTGGAGCGGCGTGGTGGGGGTGCCCACCTCGCGCGACACCGAGGAGCGCGCCCGGGCGCTCGGCATCCCCCTGGCCACGCTGGCGGAGCGTCCGGAGCTCGACCTGACCATCGACGGCGCCGACGAGGTGGACCCCGCGCTCCGGCTGATCAAGGGGCTGGGCGGGGCGCTGCTGCGCGAGAAGATCGTGGCCTCCGTCTCGCGCACGCTGGTGATCGTGGCCGACGCCTCCAAGGTGGTGGAGCGGCTGGGGACGAAGGCGCCCCTCCCGGTGGAGGTGGACCCCTTCGGCGCCGCCGTGCAGCCCGCCTTCCTGCGCGGCCTGGGCGCCGAGCCGGTGCTGCGCCGCCGCCCCGACGGCGGGCCGGTGGTGACGGACGGCGGCAACCACGTCTTCGACTGCCGCTTCGCCAGCGGCATCGCCGACCCCGAGGCGCTGGAGGCCCGGCTGGCGCTCCGCCCCGGGGTGCTGGAGTGCGGGCTCTTCCTGGGGATGGCCACGGCGGCGGTGATCGCCGGGGCGGAGGGGGTGGAGGTGCGCCACCGCCCGGGAGGCGGCGCGTGAGCCGGGTGAAGATCGCCCCCTCCATCCTCTCGGCGGACTTCACCCGCCTGGGCGAGCAGATCCGCGAGGCCGAGGAGGGCGGGGCGGACTGGGTGCACGTGGACGTGATGGACGGGCACTTCGTCCCCAACCTCACCATCGGTCCGCTGGTGGCCGCGGCGGCGAAGCGCGCCACCGGGCTGACGGTGGACGTGCACCTGATGATCGAGCACCCCGAGCGCTTCCTGCCGGCCTTCGCCCAGGCGGGGGCGGACTACCTGACCGTGCACGTGGAGGCGTGCCCGCACCTGCACCGGACGGTGCAGCAGATCCGCGAGCTGGGGGTGCGCCCCGGCGTCACCCTCAACCCCGCCACCCCGGCCGAGGCGCTGGCCGAGATCCTCCCCTACGTCGACCTGGTGCTGGTGATGTCGGTGAACCCCGGCTTCGGCGGGCAGTCGTACATCCCCACCAGCACGGCCAAGATCGCCCGCATCCGGCGGATGCTGGACGAGCGCGGGCTGGCCCGGGTGGAGCTGGAGGTGGACGGCGGGGTGTCGCCCGCCACCGTGGGCGAGGTGGTGCGGGCGGGCGCCACCGCGGTGGTGGCGGGAGCGGCGGTGTACAACGCCGAGGCCTCCGTGGCCGAGAACCTCCGCCGGCTGCGCGCCGCCATCGACGCGGCGTAGCCCCGCCGCCGCGGTGGACCGATCCCGTTGGGCCGGTTATCTTTGCTCCGCCGCCGGGATGGTGGAACCGGTAGACACAAGGGACTTAAAATCTCTCGGGCGTGAGCCCGTGCGGGTTCGACTCCCGCTCCCGGCACTTCTCCGACGCACCTTCCTGGGACATCCGTTCCCGCCCGGCGTGTCCCACCTGCGACCCAGGCGGCGCCCGGCGCCCTGGGCCCGTCGCACGCAACCGACTGCGCCGTAACGACTTGCCGGATCCGCCCCGCTGCTACGGCGCGGGAACGGATCGTGCCTCGCGGCGATAAACAAGAAGCTTGCACTTCCCCGCGGGAACCGGCATCTTCCGGGTGGCGGCGCAACTTCTTTCCTGCTCTCGTCTTCCATCACACGGAAGGTCCTTTCTTCCGGCGCTCGCGGCGCCGCTCCCGCCGCAGTTCCTCTGCCTGGAGTCCTGCCATGTCCGAGCCTTCGCGCAGCA
This sequence comes from Longimicrobiaceae bacterium, assembly GCA_036277195.1. Lineage (GTDB taxonomy): Bacteria > Gemmatimonadota > Gemmatimonadetes > Longimicrobiales > Longimicrobiaceae > Longimicrobium. The sequence continues at coordinate 3,668 of DASUNK010000588.1, forward strand.
CCCTGGAAAAGTCCGTCGTGGTCGTGGGAAGCGGCTTCGGCGGCTGCGTCACCGCCTGCCGCCTGGCCGAGGCGGGGTACCACGTGACCGTGCTGGAGCGCGGGCGCGAGTGGACCCGCTACCCGCGGAAGGTCAACGACCCGTGGATCTTCGACTCGCGCAAGCCGGAGAAGTGGAACGGCTGGGTGGAGTTCCACATCTGGCGGAAGATGGTGGTGGCCACCGGCGCCGGGGTGGGCGGCGGCAGCCTGATCTACGCCAACCTCTCGCTGGTGGCGCCCGAGAGCAACTTCCAGCAGGGGTGGCCGAAGGAGATCACCTACCAGGGGCTCCTTCCCCACTACGACGAGGTGGGGCGCGTGCTGGGGCTGGAGGTGCTCCCCGACAACCAGCTCAACGCCCGGACGCGGCTGGTGCGCGAGGGCGCCGAGGCCATCGGCGCCGGGGCGCGCTTCCGCAAGCTCGACCTCGCCGTCCGCTTCGCCAAGGACTTCCCGGCCCCGGACCCGCGCCGCGACACCGGCGAGCGCTTCCTGGCCGAGGGGCAGAAGCAGTGCGTGCACTGCGGCAACTGCGACCTGGGGTGCCAGGAGAACGCCAAGAACACCCTCGACTTCAACTACCTGAAGCGCGCCCGCGCCGCGGGCGCCGAGGTGCGCTCGCTGCACCAGGTGGAATACGTGGAGCCGATCAAGGGCGGCTACCGGGTGCACTTCTGGGTGATCGACCCGCGGCGGCACGCGCGCAAGCGCGGCTCGATCGACGCGGAGCGGGTGGTGCTGGCGGCCGGGTCGCTGGGCTCCACCGAGATCCTGCTGCGCTCGCGCGACCAGCACCGCACGCTCCCCCGGATCAGCCGCTTCCTGGGGCACAACTGGAGCTCGAACGGCGACTTCCTGACGCTGGCGGACTATCCGCAGCGGCAGATCGACCCCTCCTTCGGGCCCACCATCAGCTGCGGGATCGACTACCTGGACGCGGACCGCACCCCCCGCTTCATCATCGAGGACGGCGGGCTGCCGCCCGTGCTGCGCAACTTCCGGCTCTACCTGTGGGGGAACCGGCTGGGGCGGGCCTTCCCGCCGCTGCGCCCGCTGATCGAGAAGCGGATGGAGCAGGTGCGCGCCCGCGACGACAGCGCCCACACCATGCCCTGGTTCGCCAACGGCGTGGACGGGTCCGACGGGCGGCTGCGCCTGGGCCGGCGCTGGTACACGCCCTGGCGGCGCGAGCTGCTGCTGAACTGGAACCCCGCCAAGTCCGCCGAGCTGATCGACGGGATCATCGCCAAGCACAAAGAGCTGATCAAGGCCACGGGCGGCGAGCGCCGCTCCACCTGGACCTGGGACCTGTTCAGGTGGCTGATCACCCCGCACCCGCTGGGCGGCTGCAACCTGGGGAACTCGCCGGCGGACGGGGTGGTGGACCACCGGGGCCAGGTGTTCGAGTACCCGAACCTGTACGTGGCCGACGGGGCCGTCATCCCCGAGGCGGTGGGGCTGAACCCGTCGCGCACCATCGCCGCGGTGGCGGAACGCATCGCCGCCATCATGCTGGAAGAGGACGGCCACCGGCTGAAGGTGCGCGCCCCCGAGAAGATCGTGGGCGCCCCGGAGACGGTGGAGACCCCCGCCGCGCCGGCGGCGTGAGCCGGCACCGCTTCGCACGCAAACCCCAGCGCTACCAACACCGGGAGGAAACAGAATGGCGTTCGACTACGATTTCGTGATCGTGGGCAGCGGCTTCGGCGGGTCGGTCAACGCCCTCCGCCTGGCCGCCGCCGGCAAGCGCGTGCTGGTGCTGGAGCGGGGCCGCTGGTGGCGGCCGCCCAGCGACACGCCGATCAACCTGGACCAGTTCCCTCCCGACGCCACGCCCTACCCGCGCACGCCGGAGGACCCCTGGTACTGGTCGCCCCAGGACCCGCAGAAGTACAACGGCTGGGTGGAGTTCCACTTCTGGCCGGGGATGGCGGTGGCCACCGGCGCCGGCGTGGGCGGCGGCTCGCTGATCTACGCCAACGTCTCCACCGTGCCGCCGCGAAACACCTTCGAGAGCGGCTGGCCCGCCGGGGTGGACTGGTACAACACGCTGCAGCCGTATTACGACACGGCGGGGGTGATGCTGAACGTGCAGCAGCTTCCCGACAACCAGCTCACCGCCCGCTACCAGCTGGTGAAGGAGGGCGCGGAGGCCATCGGCGACGGCGACCGCTTCGGCAAGCTGGACATCGCCGTCACCTTCTCCGAGCAGTACCCGCGCACCCCGGAGGACCCGTTCGACAACTCGAACACCTTCCCCTGGGTCAACGCCTTCGGCCGCCACCAGGGCACCTGCGTGCACTGCGGCAACTGCGACGTGGGGTGCCAGGTGCTGGCCAAGAACACGCTCGACCTCAACTACCTGGCCGCGGCGCAGCAGGCCGGCGCCGCCATCCAGGCGATGACGCAGGTGAGCCACGTGGCGCCCGAGGAGGGCGGCTACCGGGTGTACTTCGACGTGATCGACGCCGAGATGCAGACGCTGACCCCGGGGAGCGTGTCCGGGGAGCAGGTGATCCTGGCCGCGGGCTCGCTGGGCTCCACCGAGATCCTGCTGCGTTCGCGCGACCAGTACGGCACCCTCCCGGAGGTGAGCTCCGTGCTGGGCAACGACTGGAGCTCGAACGGCGACTACCTGACCTTCGCCTTCTACAAGGACCGCGAGCCGCCGCCGTCGCCCACCTGGGGGCCCACCATCACCTGCCACATCAACTACCTGGAAGACGTGGAGGGCCCGCAGTACACCATCGAGGACGGCGGCGTCCCCCCCGCGGGGCGCAACTGGCTGGTGCAGACGCTGACGGCGGCCGAGCACGACGTGCCGCTCCCGGTGAAGGTGATGCTGGAGCACCTGGTGAAGCGCATCACCAACGACGACGAGGCCGCGCGCTTCATGCCCTGGTTCGCCAACGGGCGCGACGCGAGCAACGGCCGGCTCTTCCTGAACGGGAAGGAGGAGCTGACGCTCGACTGGAACGTGACCGACTCGATCCCCGTCTTCGACGCGGAGATCAACCGGCAGATCCAGCTGGCGGAGGCCACGGGCGGCGAGGCGCACGTGCCGCTGGCGTGGAAGTGGTTCAAGTGGATCATCACCCCGCACCCGCTGGGCGGCTCCCCGATGGGCGAGACCGTGCAGGACGGGGTGGTGGACCAGTACGGGCGGGTGTTCAACTACGAGGGACTGTACGTCTCGGACGGGTCGATCATCCCGAAGGCGATCGGGATCAACCCGTCGCGCACCATCGCGGCGGTGTCCGAGCGGATCGCCTACTACATCCTGAACCCGGACGAGCGCCAGGACGCGCAGAAGATCCAGGTGCCCGGCATCTTCGACCCGGCCCAGGTCCCCGCGGGAAGCTGAGCGGCGCGAGCCTGATCACGACGAACGCGGGCCGTCCGGCGATGGACGGCCCGCGCTGTTTCAAGCCCGCACTTTCGCACTCTCGCACTTTCGCACTCCTACGCCGGCACCGCCTCCGTCGCCAGCGCGTCCTCCAGGTCCGCGTAGTCGGGGTCCGGCAGCTCGGTGTACACCGGGTTGGAGAGGTAGCGCTCGCCGAAGTCGCAGGTGATGGAGACGATCAGCTTCCCCTCGCTCTCGGGGCGCGCCGCCACCTGCAGCGCCGCCCAGGTGATGGAGCCGGTGGAGATCCCCGCGAAGATCCCCTCCTCGCGCGCCAGCCGCCGCACCGTGGCGATGGCGTCCTCGTTGGTGACGCGCACGACCTCGTCGTAGATCCCGGTGTCGAGGAGGGAGGGGACGAACCCCGCCCCGATCCCCTGCTGCCGGTGCGGCGAGGGCGACCCGCCGGAGAGCACCGGGCTCTCCGCCGGCTCCACCGCCACCACGTGCAGCCCGGGCTTCCGCTCGCGCAGGTAGCGCCCCGCGCCGGTGATGGTGCCCCCGGTGCCGATCCCGGAGACGAAGACGTCCACGCCGCCCTCCGTGTCCTCCCAGATCTCCGGGCCCGTGGTGCGGTAGTGGATGTCGGGGTTGGCGGGGTTGTCGAACTGGCGCGGCATCCACGCCCGGTCGCCCAGCTTCTCCGCGATCTCCTGCGCCCGGGCCATGGCGCCCTTCATCCCCTTGGGCCCCTCCGTCAGCACCACCCGGCACCCGAGCGCGCGCAGTAGGTGGCGCCGCTCCACCGTCATGGTCTCGGGCATGGTGAAGATGCAGCGGTAGCCGCGCGCGGCGGCCACGTACGCCAGCCCGATCCCCGTGTTGCCGCTGGTGGGCTCCACGATCACCATCCCCGGCCGCAGCCGCCCGCTGGCGACGGCGTCGTCGAACATCGCCACGCCGATGCGGTCCTTCACCGAGTTGTAGGGGTTGTATCCCTCGTGCTTGACCACCACCCGCCCGGGGAGTCCCTCGGCGAGGCGGTTGAGCCGGATGAGCGGCGTGTTGCCGACGGTCTCGGTGACGTCGCGGTAGATCCGTTTATGGGACATGAGGGCTCCTGGGCTGTGCCGATGACAGCGTGAGAGGGGCGGCCTGCGCCGCGAACGACGGGACGCAGGCTCCGTTCCGGATCAGCCGAGGCCCTTCCGCAGCAGGGCGATCTGCCCCGCGTGGTAGGCGTGGTGCTGCGCCAGGCCGTGCAGCATCACGCCGTACGGCACGCCGCTCCCCAGCGGGCGGTCGCGCGCCTCGCCCAGCACCTCGTCCACCTGCCCGTCGCGCAGCCCCGCCACGGCCGCGAACAGCTCCTGGTTGGCCTCCTCCAGCGCGGCGAGGGCGGCCCGCCACGCCGCCTCGCCGGTGTCGCCCACGGGCGGCCAGTCGCCCTCCTCCGGCTCGCGGGAGACGCCGGTGCGCACCCGCCGGGTGACCTCGCGCGTCCACGCCGTCAGGTGCAGCACCAGCTCCCAGATGGAGTGCGCGCGGGGGAGGGGCCGCGCCGCCGCCTCCGCGGCGGTGACGCCGGCCAGCACTTCCCGCACGGGCGAGCCGTGCCAGGGGTCGCCGTCCCAGGCGCGCCGCAGCTCGTCGAGGATGCGCTCGCTCTCGGTCATGGAATCCCGTCGTTCCGGTGCCTCGTCTCCCGTGAAAAGAAGACCGGCCGCGGGCGCGCGCGTCAAGGTACCGGGAAAAACCCGCGCGAAGAGGCTGGCGCGGCGGCGGGAGCGTCCTTAACCTGTACACGATTCCCCGAACCCTGGTCGCGCTCATCCACCGGGACCGGCCTCACCGCTCCGACCCCGCGCCTCGCCTCATGCCGCTCACGATCGGTGTCCCCAGGGAGACGGCTCCGCTGGAACGGCGGGTCGCGCTCGTTCCCGACGTCGTGGCCCGCCTGGTGAAGGACGGGCACGCGGTGGTGGTGGAGGCGGGCGCGGGCGCCGGGGCGTTCCACTCGGACGCGGCGTTCGCGGAGGCGGGGGCGCGCGTGGGCTCGCGCGAGGAGGCGTGGGGCGCGGACGTGGTGGCGCGCGTGCACGGCCCCGCGCCCGAGGACCTGCCGCTGCTGGGCGCCGGCCGCGTGGTGGTGGGCTTCCTCCGCCCGCTGGACGATCCGCAGGGGGTGGCGCGTCTGGCCGCCACCGGGGCCACGGCGCTGGCGATGGAGCTGGTGCCGCGCACGACGCGGGCGCAGAAGATGGACGCCCTCTCGGCGATGGCGACGATCATCGGCTACCGCGCCGTGCTCCTGGCGGCCGACCAGCTCCCCAAGTTCTTCCCGCTCCTCACCACGGCGGCGGGGACGGTGCGCCCGGCGAAGGTGCTGGTGCTCGGCGCCGGGGTGGCGGGACTGCAGGCCATCGCCACCGCGCGGCGGCTGG
>DASUNK010000589.1:0-4007 GCA_036277195.1 Longimicrobiaceae bacterium
CGACCGCGGGCGCGGCGGCGAGGGTGGGCGCGGGCGCGGCGGCCATGGCGGCGGGCGCGACGGCGGGCCCCGCGGCGAGCGCCAGGGGAGCGACCTCAAGGAGAACGTCATCCACATCAACCGCGTCGCCAAGGTGGTGAAGGGCGGCCGGCGCTTCTCCTTCACCGCGCTGGTGGCCGTGGGCGACCAGGCGGGGAAGGTGGGGATCGGCACCGGCAAGGCCAACGAGGTGTCCGAGGCGGTGCGCAAGGCCATCGACTCGGCGCGCCGCGCCATGGTGCGCGTGCCGGTGACCACCGGCGGCACCCTCCCCCACGACATCGTGGGCGAGGCGGGCGCCGGGCGGGTGCTCCTGCGGCCGGCGGCCCCGGGCACCGGCGTCATCGCCGGCGGCCCGGTGCGTGCGGTGCTGGAGTGCGTGGGCGTCCACGACATCCTCACCAAGAGCCTGGGCTCCAACAACCCGTTCAACATGGTGCTCGCCACCATGGACGCGCTCACCCGGCTCACCACCCGCGAGCAGCTGGCCGCGGAGCGGGGGGTGCCGGTCGAGGCGCTGGGGGGAGGCGCCCGTGGCTAGGCTCAAGATCACGCAGACCAAGAGCGGCTCCGGCGCGCCCGACAAGCACCGCCGCACGCTGCAGGCGCTGGGGCTCAAGCACCAGCGCTCCGTGGTCCAGGACGACAACCCCGCCATCCGGGGGATGATCTTTCAGGTGCGCCACCTGGTGAAGGTGGAAGACGCGCCGGAGGGGCAGGAGAGCTGATGGCTGATCTCAAGGACCTGCGGCGGCCCGGCGGGAGCCACCGGGCCACCAAGCGCCTGGGCCGCGGCCCGGGCTCCGGGACGGGGAAGACGGCGGGGAAGGGGCACAAGGGCTCCAAGGCCCGCGCCGGCCACCACGGCCCCGGCGGCGGCAAGCCCACCTACGAGGGCGGGCAGATGCCGCTCATGCGGCGGCTCCCCAAGCGGGGCTTCACCCCGCTGGAGCGCACCGAGTACCAGGTGGTGAACCTCTACCAGCTGGAGAAGCTGGAGGGGGTGACCGAGGTGGACCCCGCCGCGCTCGCGCGGAGCGGCCTCATCGGCCACGCCAGGCGCCCGGTCAAGGTGCTGGGGACGGGCGAGCTCACGCGGAAGCTGAACGTTTCCGCCCACAAGTTCAGCAAGTCCGCCCGCGAGAAGATCGAGGGGGTGGGCGGCAGCGTGCAGGAGATCGCCTGAGATGGCCAATCCGATCGCCAACCTGTTCCGGATCCCGGAGCTGAAGGAGAAGATCCTCTTCACGCTCCTGTGCCTGCTGGTGTACCGCGTCGGCGCGCACGTCACGGCTCCGGGGATCGACGTCAACGCGCTCCGGGAGTACGCCGGGCGGCTCCAGGGGACGGCGTTCGGGATCTACGACATGTTCGTCGGGGGCGGCCTGTCGCGCGCGACGGTGTTCGCCCTCGGCATCATGCCCTACATCTCCGCCAGCATCATGTTCCAGCTGCTGGCGACGGTGGTGCCCAGCATCGAGAAGATGCAGAAGGAGGGCGAGGAGGGGCGCAAGAAGCTGACGCAGTACACGCGCTACGCCACCGTGGCCCTCTCCGTCTTCCAGGCGTACGGCTTCGCCATGTTCCTGGAGACCTCGGTCCCCGGGGCGGTGGCGAACCCCGGCTGGGCGTTCCGGCTCACCATGATCCTGACGCTCACCACCGGCGCCGTCTTCATCATGTGGCTGGGCGAGCAGATCACCGAGCGGGGGATCGGCAACGGGATGAGCCTGATGATCTTCTTCGGGATCATCGAGAGCCTCCCCGCGGCGCTCTTCACCACCGCCAACCTGGTGCGGCTCGGGCAGGTGACCGCCTTCGGGCTGGTGATGGTGGTGCTGATGATGCTGGTGGTGATCGCCGGGACGGTGGCCATCACCATGGCCGCCCGCAAGATCCCGGTGCAGATCCCGCAGAAGGTGATGGGGCGCGGGCGCATCCGGCAGGGGCAGAAGTCGTTCATCCCCCTGCGCATCAACATGGCGGGGGTGATGCCGATCGTGTTCGCGCAGTCGATCATGATCGTGCCGGCCACGCTGGCGCAGTTCTCCACCAGCGAGTGGCTGCAGTCGGCCGCCGCGGTGCTGAACGTGGGGACCATCTGGTACTACCTGCTCTTCACGGCGCTGATCGTCTTCTTCACCTACTTCTACACGGCGATCATCTACAACCCGGTGGACATCGCCGAGAACCTGAAGAAGCAGGGCGCGTTCGTCCCCGGGGTGAAGCCCGGTGCCAAGACGGCCGAGTACATCGACCGGGTGATGACGCGCATCTCGCTCCCGGGCGCCTTCTTCCTGGCCGCCATCGCCATGGTGCCCACCGCCATCCTGCAGGCCTTCGGCGTGGCGGACCTGGGGCGGGTGCTGGGCGGCACCGGGCTGCTGATCGTGGTGGGCGTGGCGCTCGACACGGTGCAGCAGATGCAGCAGCACCTGCTGCTGCGCCGCTACGACGGCTTCATGAAGAAGGGGCGGGTGAAGTTCCGCGGCCGCCAGCAGCGCTACATCTAGGAACGGCAGTCCTGAGTCCTGAGTCCTAAGTCCAAAATTACTTAGGACTTAGGACTTAGGACTTAGCACTTAGGACTTTCGGGGAAACGTGGACCTGATCCTCCTTGGCGCCCCGGGAGCCGGCAAAGGCACCCAGGGCGCCCTGCTTGCCGGCACCCTGGGGGTGCCGAAGATCGCCACCGGCGACATGCTGCGCGAAGCCGTGCGCCAGGGCACCCCGCTGGGGCGCGAGGCCAAGGGCTTCATGGACGCCGGGGAGCTGGTGCCCGACGCCGTGATCCTGGGGATGGTGCGCGAGCGCCTGGCCCAGGCCGACGCCGCGGCCGGCGCCGTCTTCGACGGCTACCCCCGCAACGCGGCCCAGGCCGAGGCGCTCGACGCCATGCTGGCCGGGATCGGCCGCGCCATCCAGGCGGTGGTCGACATCGACGTCGCCGACGAGGTCATCGTGCGGCGCATGGGCGGCCGGCGGACGGACCCGGAGACGGGCGTGGTCTACCACGTGGAGGCCAATCCGCCTCCCCCCGAGGTGGCCCACCGGGTGGTGCTGCGCGACGACGACCGCGAGGAGACGGTGCGCCACCGCCTGGCCGTCTACCGCGCGAACACCGCGCCGCTGGTGGCCTTCTACCAGGCGGCGGGGGTGCCGGTGCACCACGTGCCCGGCGACCGGCCGATCCCCGAGGTGCAGCGCGACATCCTGCAGCGGCTGGGGCGTTGATCCACCTGAAGTCCGCCGACGAGATCGGCACCATCGCCCGGGCGGGGGCCATCCTGGCCGCGCTCTACGCGGTGCTCCCGGAGCGCGTGCGCCCCGGTGCCACCACCGCCGAGCTGGACCGCTTCGCCGAGGGCTTCGTGCGCGACCACCGGGGGGCCGAGCCCGCCTTCAAGGGGCTCTACGGCTTCCCGGCCACCCTCTGCACCAGCGTGAACCACGAGGTGGTGCACGGCATCCCCTCCAACCGGCGCAAGCTGGTGGAGGGCGACGTGCTCTCGGTGGACTGCGGGGTGAAGCTGGACGGCTTCTACGCCGACGCCGCGGTCACCTTCCCGGTGGGCGAGATCGCCCCCGAGGTGGCGCGGCTGCTGGAGCAGACGCGCCACGCCCTGGAGCTGGGGATGGCCGAGGCGCGCCCCGGCCGCCGGCTGGGCGACGTGGGCGCCGCCATCCAGGAGGTGGCCGACGCCGAGGGGTACGGGGTGGTGCGCGAGCTGGTGGGGCACGGCATCGGCACCCGCTTCCACGAGGAGCCGCAGGTGCCCAACTACGGGGCTCCGCGCCGCGGTCCACGCCTCCTCGAGGGAATGACCCTGGCGATCGAGCCGATGATCACGATGGGGAATCCGGCCACCCGCACGCTGGGCGATAAGTGGACCGTGGTGACCCAGGACGGCAGCCTTTCCGCACACTTCGAGCACACCGTGGCGATCACCGCCAACGGGCCGCGGATC
>DASUNK010000590.1:0-5632 GCA_036277195.1 Longimicrobiaceae bacterium
CGCCTCCTCTGGGAGAACGGGCCGCGGCTGCTGGGGCCGCGCGTCACCTCCACCCTGGCGCGCGCCATCGCCACCCTGGAGGTGAACGCGGCGATGGGGCTCATCGTGGCCGCGCCCACGGCGGGGGCGGCCGGGGTGCTCCCGGCGGTGCTGGTGAGCATCGACGAGTTCAACGAGGTGGGCGAGGAGCGGCTGGTCGACGCCATGCTGGTGGCGGGGGGCGTGGGCGGGGTGATCGCCCAGCGCGCCTCGCTCGCCGGCGCCGAGGGCGGGTGCCAGGCCGAGACCGGGACGGCCGCCGCCATGAGCAGCGCCGCCGTGGCCTGGCTCTGCGGGGGGAGCCACCAGCAGGTGTCCACCGCCGTCGCCCTCACCCTGCAGGGGATGCTGGGGCTGATCTGCGACCCGATCGGCGGGCTGGTGGAGATCCCCTGCATCTACCGCAACGCCTCGGCGGCCATGCAGGCCATCGCCGGGGCGGAGATGGCGCTGGCCGGGCTCGACTTCCCGGTGACCGCCGACGAGGTGATCGACGTGATGGGCGAGGTGGGCCGCCGCATGCCCACGGCCTACCGCGAGACGGCGATGGGCGGGCTGGCGGCCACGCCCTCGGCCCGGCGGCTGGTGCAGATCCGGCCGTCGTCGCGGCCCTCGGGGTTCAGCACGTGACGGCAGTGCGAAGTGCGACGTGCGAAGTGCGAAGTGCGTTTTCGGGGGATGGGATCGGGGTGGTGCGGCGGTCTCGTGGCGGGGCGAGTTAGATTCCGCGCTCGTTCCTCGCACGGAATGACAGGGTGCGGGTCGCACTTCGCACTTCGCACTTCGCACTTCGCACCCCCTGGCACTTGCCCGATCACTGAAACCCGGTTTCCTGCCGCCCCGTACGCTTCCACGCGATGCTGATCTCGACCCTGATCGTGCTGGTGGTGGTCGCCATGCTCATCCGCTGGGTCTACCACACCCCGGGGAGCGGCAGGCCGCAGCTGGCCGCACACTACGAAGCGGAGATCGCGCGGCTGCGCGAGGAGGTGGACCTGCTCAACGGCGAGGTCCGCCGCCTCTCCGAGGAGCAGTCGTTCATGGTGCGCCTCCTCGACGCGGGGAAGACGCCCGCCGAGGCCGAGGCGCCCGACGCGCCGCCGCTTCCCGATCCCGATCCCGACCCGGAGACGACCTGACGATGGTGACCCGAGAAGACGTGGAGAACTTCCTCTCCCGCATGGAGATGGAGACCGAGGAGATCGGCGAGGGGATGTGGCTGGCCCGCAACGACCACGAGGGCCCCGCGGTGGTCATCTCCTATTCGCCCCCGCTGCTGGTGTTCCGCCTCAAGGTGCTGGACGTCCCCAAGGACGGGGAGCGCTGCGCCGAGCTCTACCGCAAGCTGCTGGAGTACAACGCGTCGGACCTGGTGCACGCCGCCTACGGGCTGGAGGAGGACGACGTGGTGCTCACCGAGTCGCTGGAGCTGGAGAACCTGGACTTCAACGAGTTCCAGGCCACGGTGGACTCGTTCCAGCTCGCGGTCGCCTCGCACATGGAAGCGCTGTCGCCCTACCGCGGCTGCTGACCCCTCATCGCCCACGACGCCTGCACAGGCTTTCGCGAACCCATGGGAATCATCCAGAAGCTCTCCACGCTGATCCGGTCCAACCTCAACGACCTGATCGCCAAGGCGGAGAACCCGGAGAAGATGCTCAACCAGGTCATCCTGGACATGCGCGAGCAGCTGACCCGGGCCAAGCAGGAGGTGGCCATCGCCATCGCCGACGAGCGCAAGCTCAAGGCGCAGGTGGACGAGGAGTTCCGCCAGGCGCAGGAGTGGGAGCGGCGGGCCATGCTGGCGGTGCGCCAGGGGCGCGACGACCTGGCCCGCCAGGCGCTGGTGCGGCAGCAGGAGTACGCGCAGCGGGCGCAGTCGATGCACGAGACCTGGCAGCGCCAGGCCGCCGAGACCGAGAAGCTGAAGGACGCGCTGCGCCAGCTGAACGTGAAGATCGAGGAGGCGCAGCGGAAGAAGAACCTGCTGGTGGCCAAGCAGAAGCGCGCGCAGGCGCAGCGGCGCATCCACGAGACCATGTCGGGGCTCTCGGACCACTCCGCGTTCGAGACCTTCCAGCGCATGGCCGAGCGCATCGAGCACGAGGAGCGCACGGCGCTGGCCGCCGCCGAGGTCTCGGAGGAGCTGAACGCCGGCGACCAGCTGGAGAAGCAGTTCAAGGCGCTGGAGGCGGGCGCCGGCGGTGGGGGCGAGGAGCAGGTGGAGTACCGGCTGCTGGAGATGAAGCAGAAGATGGGGATCCTCCCGCCGCCGGAGCCCGCGCAGGCCCGGCAGCTGGGGAGCGGCGGCGCGGCGGAGGAGCAGGGCGCCGCGCCGGCGCAGCCGGTGGCGGCGGCCGCGCCGGAGGAGGACCATCCCCCGGCGCCCGCGGAGGTGACGCGCGAGGCGGAGCTGCTGGAGGAGTTCGAGGCGCTGGAGGAGCACGAGCGCCGCGCTCCCTCGTAGGCGCACTTCGCACTTCGCACTTCGCACTTCGCACTAGCAGTCATGGCGCCGCGCGACCCCACGCAGCAGCCCCGCTCGCCGTACGCGGTGCTCATCGCGACCGTGTTCGCGGTGCTGGTGCTGCTCTTCGTCTACAGCGTGGCCGAGGTGCTCCTCCTCCTCTTCCTGGCCGCGCTCTTCGCCCTCTACCTGGGCGCCATCACCGACTTCCTGGAAGACCGCCTCCGCGTTCCGCGCCCCGTGGGGCTGCTGGCGGCCTTCGTCTTCACCGCGCTCCTGGCCACGGGGATCGGCTGGCTGATCGTGCCGCCGGTGCTGCGGCAGACGCAGGCGCTCCTCCAGGCCCTCCCCGGACAGATCGCCGTCTGGGTGGCCGGGCTGAAGGACTTGGTGGCGCGCTACCCGCTGCTGGCCGCCGTCCTCCCGCCGGAGCAGGTGGACCGCCAGCTCTCCGAGCTCGCCACCCGCGCCGGCGGCTACTTCGCCGGGCTCTTCCCCTACGTGGTCGACACCCTGCACGCCCTGATCAACGTCATCAGCGTGCTGGTGATGGGCATCTACCTGGCGCTGCGCCCGGAGGTGTACCGCGAGGGGGTGATCTCGCTGGCCCCGCCGGTGCACCGCGAGCTGGTGCGCGACATCCTGGCGGACCTGGGGCGGAGCCTGCGCGCCTGGATCGGCGGGCAGATCCTGGCCATGTTCTTCCTGGGGGTGCTCACCTGGATCGGGCTGGAGCTGCTGAACGTCCCCTTCGCCCTGGCCTTCGGGGTGTTCACCGGGGTGGTGGTGATGGTGCCCTTCTTCGGCACCCTGGTCTCCACCCTCCTCCCCGCGCTCTTCGTGCTGGGCACGGGCGGCGTCGTCCACGCCCTGCTGGTGGTGCTGCTGGGGGTGGTGCTGCACGTGGTGGAGGCCAACCTGGTGCACCCCCTCATCATGGAGCGGCGGGTGCACCTGCCCCCGGTGCTCTCCATCCTGAGCGTGCTGGTGATGGCCGAGCTGCTGGGGGTCATCGGGCTGCTGGTGGCGGTGCCGGTGCTGGCCACCACCATGGTGATCGTGCGCCGCATCTACGTGCACCGGCTGCTGGAGGGGAAGGGCTTCCGCCGCTTCGTGCGCGACGCCCCCGCCGAGGTGCGCATCCCCGAGGGGGTGGCGCGGGTGGAGGCGGGGCGCGTGAGCATTCCCGCCATCCTGGAGGAGGCCGGCGCCGCCCCGCGGTGAGCCGGTCCCCGCGGTTTCGCATCACCCGGAGACGCATGGACCGCACGACGCACGCGGGGCTGTCGGACTACCGCTACCTGGTGGTGGCCGAGGGCTTCTTCGGCCCGCTCACCAGCAAGACGGCCAACAGCGCCGTGCGCTACCTGCCGGACCGCGTGCTGGCCGTGGTGGACTCGGGGCAGGCCGGCCGCACCGTGGGCGAGGTGCTGGGCTTCGGGGGGAGCATCCCCGTGCTGGGGCGGCTGGAGGAGGGGCTGGGGCTGGGGGCGACGGCGCTGCTGGTGGGGATCGCCCCGCAGGGCGGGCGGCTCCCCGAGGCGTGGCGGGCCACGCTGCTGGCGGCGATGGCGGCCGGGCTGCACCTGGTGAGCGGGCTGCACCTGCACCTGGGCGACGACCCGGAGCTGGCCGAGGCGGCCCGCGCGCGCGGGGTGCGCATCCACGACCTGCGCCGCCCCCCGGCGGACCTCCCCGTCTCCACCGGCGCGGCGCGGAACGTGGACGCCCTCACCGTCCTCACCGTGGGGACGGACTGCAACATCGGGAAGATGACGGCGGGGCTGCAGGTGCGCGACGCGCTGGCGCGCCGGGGCGTGCGCGTGGGCTTCGCCGCCACCGGGCAGACGGGGATCCTGATCGAGGGGTGGGGGATCGCGGTGGACGCCGTGGTGGCGGACTTCATCGGCGGGGCGGCGGAGCGGCTGGTGCTGCAGGCGGCGCCGGGGAACGACGTGGTGCTGGTGGAGGGGCAGGGGTCGCTGGTGCACCCGGGGTACTCGGGGGTCACCCTGGGGCTGCTGCACGGCTCCATGCCGGACGCGCAGCTCCTCTGCCACCAGCCCACGCGCGTGTGCCCCTTCAGCTACCAGCCCGTCTACGAGTGGATGCGGCTGCCGAGCGTGCCGGAGATGATCCGCATCTGCGAGGACGCCATCGCGCCGCTGCGCGCCTCGCCGGTGATCGGGATCTCGCTGAACACCTTCGACCTGGACGACGCGGCCGCCCGCGACGCCATCGCCCGCACCGAGGACGAGACGGGGCTCCCGGCCACGGACCCGGTGCGCTACGACCCGGCGCCGCTGGCGGACGCCATCCTGGCCGCGCGCGAGCGCAAGGCGGCGCCGGCAGCCACGGCGGTGTAGCGCCTCACCACTGGATCGTCCCCTTCTTGCTGGTGTCCACCTCGTCGGCCTCGCCGGTCTTGAAGAGGTACTTCTCCGTCTCCTCGGTGAGGAACTTGCGGGCCTCGGGGTCGCGCACGTTCAGGCCGTAGTGGTTGATCAGCATGGTCTGCTGGCGGAGCCACTGGTCCCAGCAGTCCTTGCAGATCTCGGCGTGGATGCGCTTGCCGAGGTCGTGGTTGAAGGGGGGGAAGGGAACCTGCGGCCGGGTCTGGCCGCAGCGGGTGCAGGTGATGTCCGCCATCGAGTTTCTCCCGGGTTAGGCGCCCGGGGAATATACCAGCCACCGCACCATGTCCGCATCCCTCCCCGTGCGCCTGAGCGACGAGGGGCGCACCGCCACCTGGAACCCGGCGCTCACGCGCGCGGGGCAGGTGGTGCTGCGGGTGCGCACGGCGGCGGGGGGCGTGGAGGAGCGCCGCTCGCTGAACAGCGGGCGCGCCCGCGTGCGCGAGGGCGAGCGGATCGAGGAGGTGCGGGCGGGGGAGGGGTGAGTCAGCTCCCCGAGCGCGTCCAGATGACGATGACCCCGCACGCCGAGCTGGAGCCGCCGTACTGCGCCGGGATCTCCGCCGCGCCGCGGTAGACCTCGATCGCCTCCACGTTCATCGGCTCGATCACCTCGTCGATCGGCCCGCCCGTGGAGGCCGGGACGCCGTCCAGGAAGAGCCGCGGCGGGCAGTTGTTCCCCGCGCGCGACATCACCACGTGGTTCTTCCCG
>DASUNK010000591.1:0-3667 GCA_036277195.1 Longimicrobiaceae bacterium
GTCCCCTCGCACGACTACCACTGAACCGCTATCGACCCGCCCCGCCGCGGGCGGCCACGGCGCGCGCCTCGGCCGCCGCCGCGTCGTCCGGGCGCCCGGCGGCGCGCAGCAGGGCGGCGTAGTTCTCCAGCATCTGCGCCAGGCGCGGGTGGTGCGGCCCCAGCGCCGGCCCCGCGATGGCGAGCGCGCGGACGAAGAGGGCCTCGGCCTCTGCGTGCCGGCCCTGGGCGGCGCGCAGCCGCGCCAGGCTGTCCAGCGCGCGGGCGATCTCCGGATCCCCCGGCTGCAGCACCTCTTTCCGGATCTCCACCGCGCGCTCCAGCAGCGGCTCCGCCCCGGCGTGCCATCCCTGGTCGAAGTAGAGGAGCCCCAGGTCGTGCAGACTCCGCGCGGCCAGGGCGGGCTTGTCTCCGAGCTTCTCCGTGCAGAGGGCGAGCGCGCGCTTGAGGAGGGGCTCCGCCCGGTCGAACTCCCCCTTCAGCCGGTGGATGTCCCCCAGGTTGTTGAGCACGTGCACTACCAGCTTGGGCTCCTCGTCCGCCACGCTCTGCACGATGGCCCACGCGTCCAGCAGCGCCTTCTCCGCCGGCAGGTACGCCCCCAGGTCGCGGTACGACGACGCGCTCCCCACCAGGCTGACAGCCATTGGCAGGTGCTTGGGCCCCTCCTTTCCCAGCGCCAGGGCGCGCCCGATGAGCCGCACCGCCTCCGCCGGCTGGCCACGCTCGCGGAGGTACATCCCCGCGTGGTAGAGGAGGCTCCGCGCCGGCCCCGAGTTCACCCCGAACTCCTCCATCACCCCCTCGCAGGCACGCGCGTGGGCGATCAGCCGCTCGCACTGATCCCACACCTCGTAGTAGGGCGGCAGGAACGCGGCGTTCACGGCCTCCACGGTCCGCTCCGCCCAGAGCCGCTGCGCCTCCGCGTCCAGCTCGGCGCGCACCACCGCCTGCACCAGCCGGTGGATGCTGTAGGTGCGCACCTCCACGTCGCGGTGCACCAGCGAGTAGCGGGTGAGCCAGGCGAGCTCGTCGTGGACCACGAGCGGGTCCTCGGCCGCGCCGGCCAGCGCGCCCGCCACCGCGGGGCCCAGGTGCGGCGCGCCCGCCGCCAGCAGCTCGAGGGGGATGTCGTCGGGCGCCAGGAAGGCGCTGAAGCGGAGGAGGTCGGCCGCCGCATCCGACGCCTCCTCCACCTCGCGGAAGTTGAGCGCCCAGGTGGTGCGCACCGAGCCGGTGTAGTCGCCGGCCACCACGCTCTGCTTCTCCAGCAGCGCCAGCCGGCGCTTGTGGTAGCTGGCCAGGTAGTCCTGGAAGGACGACTTGCGGTCGAGGATGTACGCGCCGGCCTGCTCCAGCGCGAGGGGGAGGCAGCCGAGCGCCTCGGCCAGCTCGGCGGCGGCCGCGGCCTCGGCGGGGTCGCCGCCGCTGCGGCCGGTGCGGGCGAGGAGGAAGCGCTGCGCCTCTTCCGGGGCCAGTTCCGGCAGGTCCAGGGGATGGGTGATCCCCAGTGCGTCGAAGGCCTGGGCGCGCGAGGTCAGCAGGATATGGCCCGGCGCCTCGGGCGGGAGGAAGCCCTTCACCGACTGCGGCTGGTCGGCGTTGTCGAGCACCAGCAGCCAGCCGGAGTTCGCCTGCAGCCAGTCGAGCACGGCCGGGACGAGCGCGGCCTCGGGCCCCTCCGCCTCGTCGAGCTTCAGCCGCTGCGCCACCACCCGGAAGTCGGACACCAGGCTCCCGACGCTCTCGGCGCGCGCCCAGAGGACAGCCGAGTAGTCGCCCCGGTAGCGGCGCGCGTAGGCGATGGCGCACTGCGTCTTCCCCAGCCCGCCGAAGCCGCTGAGCGCCGCCCGTCCCTCCTCCTCCAGCCGGGCGCGCAGGTGGTCCAGCACCTCCGTGCGGCCGGTGAAGTACGGGGTGGGGGCGGGCACGTTCCAGGGCCGGGCCGCGCGCGTGGCGGGGGACTCGGCGGGCGCCACCGCCTCGAGCACCACCAGGTCGCCCAGCGCGGCCCGCTCCGGCCGCTGTCCCGTCAGCACCCGGTAGAGCGCCTCGAAGCCGGCGTCCGCCAGGGTGAAGCCACCCAGCGTGAACACCGTGGAGCCGTCGAGCAGCTTGGGGACGTGGACGCGGTCCGCGGCATCGAACACCACCGGGACGAAGCGCGCGTTCTGCCCGCCCGCCCGGTACAGCTCCCTGCGCATGAGCCGTATTTCCCACGTCACCCCGTCGCCCTTCCCCGGGGCCTCCTTCCCCTCCGCGCGGCGGCGGTACGCCTCGGTGCAGACCGGGAGCACGAAGTCCGCCTCCTCGAAGCGGCGCTCCATCCACTCGACCCACCCCTCCTCGGGGAAGAGCTCCACCAGGTCCGAGACGGCGTCGATCCCCGCCGCGCGCAGGCCGTTCTCCAGCGCCCGCACGCGCGCGAAGTGCGCCTCGGACTCGTGCGCGAAGCTGATGAAGACCTTGGGATGCCGGGTCGCGTCCATCTGGGGGGCTCCGCGCCGCCGGAGGCCTACTCGTCCTCCGCCTCCACCCACACCTCCGCGGCGCCGTCCTCGTCGTAGGTGACGGTCACCTGCCAGGGGCGGCAGCACACCTGGCAGTCCTCCACGTACTGCTGGTGCGCGCCGCTGCCGGGGTCGAGCACGATCTCCACCGGCTCGCCGCAGTACGGGCACCGGACCGTCGCGCCGGTGTCGGCCACGCCGTCGCCCAGCGGGAAGTCGTCCTGGTAGAACTCGCGCGCGAAGTCGATCATCCGGCGCTCCCGCTCCCGGTGGCGTCCGGCGCCAGCAGCCGGCGGAGCAGCGCGGCCAGCGCCGCCCGCTCCCCCGCGCCCAGGCGGCCCAGCGCCTCCTCCTGCGCGCGGGCCCGGGCGGCCAGCCCCCGCTCGCAGCGGACCCGCCCCTCGGGGGTGATGACGGCCACCACGCGGCGGCGGTCGGCGGGGTTGGGCCGGCGCTCCACCAGCCCCTCCGCCTCCAGCCGGTCCACCAGCTGGGTCACGTTGCTGCGGGCGCAGCAGAGCCGCTCCGCCAGCCAGCTCAGCGGCAGCCCCCCGCCCGCCCCGGCCAGGTGCCGCAGCACCCCGAGCTTGGCCAGCGACAGGCCGCACGCCTCCTCCAGGGTGCGCTCCAGCCGCTCGTGCAGCGCCGCTCCCGCCTCCAGCAGCAGCGCCGACACCGCCATCGCCTCCGCGTCGCTCATCCCACAACGATGCCGCGCCGCGCCATCCCCGGCAAGCGCGACAGGAGCGTCAGAAGTCGGGGGGTGATCGGGCTGCGCCGCCGCCGAACGGTGCAAGCCCTAACTCTCGTGGCGGGAAATGTTTATGCTCGTTATGTCCCCAAATCCACCCTCTGTCGTAACAGAATGGTGCAGAAGGACGACGGTGTCTGAAAACGAGCGATTCGCGGGGGCTGGCGTCTGACCCGGATGCCCCTGTAGCGGTACTTTCCGCCCAGGGCGCGGACCCCGAGCCCCTTATCCCCCGAAAAATTCCTTACGAGGTTTCGAGATGAGAATGCGTTTCGTGGCTGTCCTGCTCCTGCTGGCGGCGGCCGCCGGCTGTACGTCCACCCCCACCGCGCCCGGGGCTGCACCCACGGCGCCGGCACGCGACGAGCAGACCGCGCCGTCCACCCCACCCGACTCCACCGCCCGTG
>DASUNK010000592.1:0-5950 GCA_036277195.1 Longimicrobiaceae bacterium
CCGTCGGAGTGTGCCGGGACGTGTGCCCGCGTCGTCGCGGGAAGGGGTTCCGCGTTTGACGACAAATGTTTAGCTTCATCGCGCGGCGGCGCTCCCCAACGTTCCGCGGTGCCGCCACCCCCTTGATCCCTCAACAGGAAGTATCGCATGAAGAAGATGAAGCTGAACGTGGACGAGCTGTGCGTGGAGTCGTTCGCGATCGTGGCCGAGACGGCGGAGAACGGCACCGTGAAGGGCCACGAGCGTCCTACCACGCGTCCGAGCTGCGACGAGACCTGCGACCACACCTGCCAGACCTACGCCTGCGCGTGTCTCGTCAGCATCGGTCCCACGTACTGCTTCTGCGAGGACGACACGATCGCGCTGCCGTAAGCGACGGCAAGCCCATTCGTGATCGCTTCCAGGCCCCTCCCGCCGCGCGACGGGAGAGGCCTTTCGCTTCCCTGTTTTTAGCGGCAGGTTGTCGGCGGCGTGCGGGTCGAATGCAACCGACGAGAGGGAGGGGAGACGATGACGAAGAGCTTCCTCCGCTGCGGGCTGGCGCTGGCGCTGCTGGCCGCGGCCGCCACCCCGGCGCGGGCGTGGGACGAGCTGGGGCACAAGGTGGTCGCGCGCATCGCCTGGGACAACCTGACGCCCCAGGCGCGCGCCCGCGCCATCGCCGTGCTGATGGCCGCGCCCGCCAACTCCGGCATCCGCGAGCTCCTCCCCCAGGACGGACGCCCGCTGGAGGAGCAGCACCGCGACTGGTTCGTAAACATGAGCTACTGGGCGGACCAGATCCGCGGCCGCGAGCACCCGGGGAACCGCTTCCACCAGGCCGAGTGGCACTACGTCAACCACTTCTGGGAGCAGCGCACCCCCGGCGGGCGGATCATCGATCGCCCCGACAAGGGGACCGCCGGCTTCCTCCTCGACCGCCTGGCCGTCTACCGCGACTCGCTTACCGGGCAGCCTACCCCCGAGAACGCGGTGGCGCTGGCGTGGGTGCTCCACCTGGTGGGCGACGTGCACCAGCCGATGCACAACAGCGCCCGCATCACCCCCGAGGATCCGGACGGCGACCGCGGGGCGAACAGCTTCCGCCTGGCGGGGCTGTTTCCGTTCAACAACCTGCATTCGGTGTGGGACGGGCTGATGGGCCCGGCGTTCCCACTGATGCGGGGCGACGCGAGCGAGTCCGGCTACGTGGGCCGCATCGCGCAGACAGTGCAGCGGCGGCACCCGCGCTCGCGCGTGGCGGGGCAGCTCCAGCCCAACGATTTCACGGGGTGGTCGCGGCAGGGGATGCGGCTGGCGCAGCAGGTGGGGTATCCGGTATGGCTGCGGCGGGGCGAGCGCGTGCCGCGTCGGTACCTGTCACAGTCGTACAACGCGGTGGAGCCGCGCATCGCGCTGGCGGGGTACCGCCTGGCGGACATGCTGGAGCGCCAGCTGGCGCGCTGAGCGCCCGGCGCGGCGGCGGCACGCAGGCCGGGGTGCGGAGCGAGCCGGGAGGGGTGCCCACCCCCCAGCCCAGCGAGGCAGTCGTCGCGACGAGGCGGACGGACAGGCACGAAGCCGTCGTACAACCCTCTCCCGGAACGGGGGAGGGTGGCGAGCCTAGGCGAGCCGGGTGGGGGCCTCCCACCCCCTACCACCGTTGCGGCGCGGGGTACTGGTGCCGCAGGATCTCGAAGGGGTTCCCCAGCCCGGGGTAGCGCTGCTGCAGGTCCACCACCATCCGGTAGCCGTGCCCGTGCACGTCCGCGCGGCTCTCCTCCCGCTCGCGGTAGTCCGGCACCAGCCCCTTCCGCTGCAGGCACTCCAGCTCCGCCCACTGCGCCAGCCCCTCGATCAGCAGCGCCCCGTGCTCCTTCTCCATGCGGGCGTAGTCGAGATAGGTGTGCTGCCACACGTGCGTCAGCTCGTGCACCACCGCCCCCAGCACGCCGTGGTAGGGCTGCCCGTTCTCGATCAGCAGGGTGAACTGCTCGCCGTCGAGCCGCCCGTGCCCCGCCATCCGCCGGTCGAAGTCCGCCGTGGGGAGGAAGCTCTGCCCCGCCGCCTCCTGCACCTTCGCCGCGCTCGCCAGCTCCACCTTCACGTCGCGGCGCACCTTGACGCCCATCTCGTCCACTAAAAAGCGCCGCCCCTCCTCGTACACCTTCTTCAGCTCCTGCACCGTCTCCACCGCGCTCTCGCGGCAGGGCGCGCAGCGCTCGCGCCCGTCCTCCAGCCGCTCGTACTCCACGTCGCGCAGGGGGCGCGCGCAGAAGTCGCAGCGGCGCCCGCCGGCCGCGCCCTCCGCCGCGGCGGCGCCCCGGTCGCGGGCCAGGAAGGCGCGGCGCTCCTCGCGCAGCCGGTTCTGCCCCTGCAGCAGCGCGCGCACGAAGGCGTGCGTCCCCTTCAGGTCCAGCGCGGCGTGCGGCTCGCCGCGCCCGAAGCGGAGGAAGCGGTCGCGCCGGGAGACGTTGCGTTTCCAATCGCCCCCCCGGTGCTCCTCCTTCTCCAGCACCCAGGAGAGGTAGTCCTCCAGCAGCGCCAGCACGTCCACCCGCTCGTCGAAGAGCGAGAGGGTGAGCCCCAGCGGCGCGTGCGAATCCTCCACGAAGTAGAGCACCAGCGGCTCGCCTGGCTTCTCCGCCGCGGGGGATACCGGGTCCGCGTCCATCAGGGCGAGGAGGGCGCGCACGGCGTCCGTCCCCCAGCGCGCCTCGGAGCCGGGGGCGCAGGGGAGGAGGAAGGGGTGCGTCTCGGGATAGAGGGTGCAGAGCGCCTCGCCGAGGAGGATGCAGAGGGTGTCCGCGATGCGGTCGCGGACGGCGGCCTCCAGCGGCTTGGGCGGGGTGATGCTCACGCGCAGCAGGCGCCCGTCGTCGTACACCCGCTCGGGGACCTGGGTGGGATCGAGCTCGGTGTAGGCGAGCGCCTCGGGGGTGAGGCGGACGTCGCCCGCGAAGGTGAAGTAGCCGGGCGTCCGCACCCGGAAGCTCCCCCGGCAGACGGACGATTCCACCTCCCATCCCCCTTCGTTGCGCCGCTCGCGGTGCGCGGGGTTCTCGGGCGCGCGCACCTCCGCCACGCTCACCCGCCGCACCGGGCGATAGGCGGGGAGGCCGCGGGTGCGCTCGTGGTCCACCCGCACGATCCCGGAGTCGTGGTCCACCCACTCCACCTTGAACGGCTTCCCCAGGAAGACGTGCACCTGCCCGGGGAGGTAGCGCTGGTAGAGGTGGTCGAAGGTGACCTCGCCCAGGCGGCGCTCGCCCCGGTCCAGGATGCGGTAGGGCCGCAGCCAGCGCAGCGACCCGGCCTGCCGGATCTCGGGGGAGAGGCGATAGGTGGTGACCTCCTCGAAGCCGCCGCGCTCCTCGTCGAAGCGCTGCGTGCGCCGGATCTCCAGCAGGCTCATGGCCAGCACGTCCACCCCGAACACCTCGCGGAAGAGCTCCACCAGCGCCTCCTCCACGAAGCGGGCGTGCGGCGCCACCCCGCGCAGCTGGCTGAGCACCTCGGCCTCGGGAAGGGGGGCGGCCGCCAGCCGCTCCAGCAGCCCGTACGCCGCGGCCAGCCGCCCCTCGGCCAGCCGCGGCGAGAGCGCCAGCAGCGGCGCCTGCAGGAAGTACTCGACGCTGTCGGCCAGGTAGTCGCGCAGCAGGTAGGGGGGCGATACCACGTGCACGAAGCTGCTGGCCGTGCCGGTGGGGAGCCAGGCGCGGAGCGCCGCCACCAGGTTGCAGTCGCGGTCGCGCGCCAGCAGGAACGCCCGCGGGCGGCGGGGGAGGAGGTGCGGCATGGCGGGCACCCGCAGCACCTCGTGCGCGCTCCCGGCCAGCGCGCCGGTGGGCACCGGGTCGCGCAGGCCGGCGCGGTGGTTCTCCAGCTCCTCCACCTGCTCGGCCCAGGGGAGCTCCTCCTGGTCCACCAGGTGGAGGGGCGACACGCCGTCGCGCCAGGCGGGGAGCGCCAGCACCGCCTCGGCCCCCAGCTCCGCCCCCACCGGGCTCACCATCACCCGGTCCTGGAAGCGCGGCGGCGAGGCGCGCCCCTCGCCCGCGGCGGCGAGCGACTCCAGGCTCCAGACGATGGCGAAGGCGGCGGGCGGCGAGGGGCGCGCGGGGCGGAACTCGGTGAGCTGCGCGGCCAGGTTCTCGCGCATGGCCGACTCCAGCGTCTTGCGGTCGCCGGCCAGGATCACCTGCTGCAGGGCGGGCTGGCGCCGGCGCAGGATGCGCAGCAGCGCGTCGGTGCGCATCGGGTCGCCGAAGACGGTGCGCTCGCCGTCGACGAAGAGCACCGCCTTCAGCTTCTCGGCCCAGGCGTCCTGCGCCACCCCGCGGGCCAGCACCTCCTCGGGGGCGGCCACCAGCAGGTCGGGGAGGGCACCCAGCCGGTCGAACTCGTCGAAGCGCGCCAGCGTCCACGCCGGCCCGCCGCGGGCGGCGCCGCGCAGCCCCTCGTGCAGCCACTCCTCCACCCGCTCGCAGGCGGCCGGGTCCGCGCGGCGCGCGGGGGGGAGGAGCACCAGCACGGTGTGCCCGTCCACCAGCACCTGGTTGAGGAAGGCGAAGAGGACGGGGGCCACGGCGTCGTAGCCGGGGTCGGAGAGGAGGACGTCGCGCCCGCGCCAGAGCTGCTCCAGCAGCTGGTAGTGCACGTCGCCCAGGTCGCAGCCGGCGGCGAGCAGCCCGTGCCAGGCGGCGGTGACGGCCTGCTGCACCTCGTCGCCCTCGCCGGGGCGGCGGTGCACCACGCGGGGCGCCGCGCCGGCGGGGGCCAGCCGCACGGCGGCCGAAGCGGCCAGCACGTGGTCCGGCCACACCGCCTGGTACTCCTCCCAGAGCGGGGTGTAGTCGCCCACGCGCTCGGAGCGCGCGCCGCTCCCGCCCACGCCGCCCGCCCGGTCGGAGAGGGGGATGCCGCCCAGGTACCAGCCGACCTCCAGCAGGAGGAGGAGGGGGAGCGCGGGGAGGGGCGGCAGGAGGAGCGGCACCGGGCGGACGACGGTGGCGAAGACGGCGAGCGCCAGCAATCCCCCGCCGATCCACCATCCGGCGGTGCGGAAGAGGAGCCCGGGGAAGACCCACTCCGGGCGGAGCACCACGCCGTGCTCGGGGTGGTCCTGGTACGCGGGTCCCAGCCCGATGCCGAAGAGCCCCTTCTTCCGCTTGCTCCGCTTGAGGAAGAAGTTGACCACCAGCTTGGCCGCGGTGTAGGCCGCGACCAGCAGGAGGTTGGCCCCCAGCGAGAGGAGCGCCACCGGGCGGATGCCGAGCCGCGCCAGCTGCGCGTCCGCGGCCTGCGCGAGCTGCTCCCACTGCCGGCTCCAGGGGAGGTAGACCTGGCGGAAGAGGAAGAGGACGAAGGCCACCAGCAGGAAGGCGACGATCGGGCTCCACACCTGCCGGTGGCGGAGCCGCTGCGGGAGGTTCGCCTTCCACAGCGCGTAGAGGGCGGCGGCGCAGACGAGCGCGATGGAGAGGAGCTGCCGGATCACGGCTTCCGGAGCGGGCGGAAGACGAGGTCGTCGGCCAGGCGGAGGTACTGCAGCCCGCGCAGCAGGGCGGAGGCGCGCCGCACCACCCGCGCGCCGACCCGCACCTCGTACCCCTGCTCGGCGGGGGCGCCCGCGCAGAAGGCCGGGGCGTAGGTGGGGTCGCGCTCGGGCGGGAGATCGGCGGCCCGTCCCCGCGCCGGCGGGGGCGCGTCGCCGGCCGCGGGGGCGGTGGGCGGCATCGCCCCGCCGTAGAGCCGGGCGAAGGCGCGGGCGTGGCCGGCGTGCTGCCGGAGCGCCTCCTGGTGGTGGCGGAGGAGGAGGGTGCGGCGGCGAGCCTCGCGCTGCCCCCGCTCGCCCTCGGCGTCGTTGCGGCGCGCCACCTCGGCCTCGCAGAGGAGCGCCAGGTGCCGCCGGCGGCGCTCGGCGCGGCCCAGCACCCCGTCCACGATCTCCTGCGCCCGCTCCAGCGCG
>DASUNK010000593.1:0-3836 GCA_036277195.1 Longimicrobiaceae bacterium
GCGCCGCGCTGACCGCACTCGCCCTGGCCGCCATGGCGCTGGTGCTGCGCCCCGGTGTGGAGGTGGAGCCCGAGGTGGCCCGGCGGGTGGCGTACATCCGCGGCCACCTCGCCGCGTGGCGGCTGGGATGGATGGTCTGGATGGCCGCCGCCATCGCCCTTACCGGGTTCTACGCCTGGTGGGGCGCGCGGGCGCGCAACGGGCGGCTGGCGTTGCTGGCGGTGCTCGCCGCGGGGGTAGGACTGGCGTTCGACCTGGTGGGCGAGTCGCTGTACGCGGCCTGGCTCCCCGAGCTGGCGAACGAGGACTTCGAGGTGATGCAGCGGCTGGGCACCCTCCTCACCTCCGCCGGCGCCAACACGCTCTACACCGCCGCCGGCGTGGCGCTCACGCTGGCGACGCCCGGGCTGGGGCGGGCGGAGCGCGCGGTGGCGTGGACCGCCTGGGCGGCGGGGGCCGCGCTGACGGTGGCGGGGGTGCTGGACCACGCCACGGGGATGGCGGCGGCCTCGGGCGTGCTCTTCCCGGCGGTCGTGCTCCTCTGCCTCCTGGTGGGGCGGCGGCTGCGGTGAGACGCGTGCTGGTGCTGGGCGGCTACGGCTTCTTCGGCCGGGCCGCGGCGGGGCTGCTGCGCGAGCTGGGGGTGCGGCCGCTGCTGGCCTCGCGCCGCCCCGGGGCGGAGGTGGTGGTGGACGTGGAGGATGTCGCCTCGCTCCGGCTCGCCCTCCGTCCCGGCGACGTGTTGCTCGACGCCGTGGGCCCCTTCCAGCGGCGCACGACGGCGCTGGTGGAGGCGGCGCTGGAGCGCTGCTGCGCAGTGGTGGACCTGGCGGACGCGCTCGACTACGTCCAGGCCGTGCAGGCGCTGGCGGAACGCGCCGCGCAGGCGGGCGTAGCCCTCCTCCCGGCGTGCAGCTCCGTCTCCGCGCTCTCGGCGGCGATGGTGCGGTGGAGCGGCATCGAGCGGCCGGTGCGCTTCGCCGGCTTCCTGGTGCCCGCGGCGCGGCACTCGGCGGTGCGGGCCACGGCCGCCTCGCTCTTCGCCTCGGTGGGCCGGCCGGTGCGGGTGCTGGAAGATGGGCGGCTGCTGGCGCGCGATGGTTGGTCACGGGCGCGGCGATTCGCCTTTCCGCCGCCCGTGGGGCCGAGGGCGGGCCGGCTCTTCGAGACGGCCGATGCCGTCACTCTTCCCACCGCGTTGCCCGGCCTCCGCGCGGTGGAATCGTACGTCGATACGAACGTCGTGGGATTGAACGCGCTCTTCGCGATGGCGGCGCGCGTGCCTGCGCTGCGTTCGATGGTGGAGAAGGCGCAGCCGCTCGGGGTGCCGCTGGCGCGCGTGCTGGGTGGCCGCGCGGGTGGGGTGGGGGCGGAGGTGGAAGATGAAGACGGACGGATCGTGCGGATGGCAGTGGCGGGTAGCGAGCGGTCGTACCTGGCGGCGGTGGTCCCCGCGGCGCTGGCGGTGCGGGCGCTGGCGGAGGATCGCTTCGAAGGCCGCGGCGTGATCCCGCCTCACCTGCAGGTGGACGACGGCGAGCTTCGCGCGCTGCTGGCGCGGCTGGGGATGGCGCCGGTGCTGCTCAGGTAAGGCCCGCCCCCGCCGCCACCTTGAGCGCACCGACGCGGAAGAGGGAGTGCACGCGAAGGCCGGCGCGCTCGATGTTCTCCCTCCCCCCCTCCTCGCGGTCCACCAGCGCCAGCACGGCCAGCACCTCGCCGCCCTCGGCCTTCACCGCTTCGATCGCCTTCAGCGCGCTGCCGCCGGTGGTGATCACGTCCTCCACCACCACCACGCGGTCGCCCGCCGCGAAGCATCCCTCGACGCGCTTGCCCGTACCGTGCGCCTTGGGCTCCTTGCGCACGGTGAAGGCGTTCACCGGATCGCCCGCCAGCCACGAGGCGTGGGCGATGGCGTACGCCACCGGGTCCGCCCCCAGGGTGAGCCCGCCCACGGCGTCCGGCCGCAATCCCGCGCTCCGCAGCGCCTCCAGCCCCAGACGCCCCACCAGCGCCTGCCCCTCGGCGTGGGTGGTGGTGGTGCGGCAGTCGATGTAGAAGGAGCTGCGGGCGCCGCTGCTCAGCACGAAATCGCCCAGGCGGAAGGAACGCTCCAGCAGCAGCTGCAGCAGCCGGTCGCGGCCCGCGCTCACCGCGCGTCGCGCTCCGGGCGGACCTCGGCCCACTCCTCGATGGTCTTGGGCGCGGGATACGCCCCGCCGAACGCCTCGTGCAGTGCCTTGATGGCCGCCAGCGTGGCCGGGTCCTCGCGCACGTCGGCCTCGGCGCCGAACTCCAGGAACTCGAGGAACACGTCCGTCTCGTCGAGCGAGATGAAGTGCCATGCGTGGGCGCCGCGCGCCGTGGCGGCGTCGTGGAGGGCGTTCCAGGCCACGGCGTACTCGTCGCGCCGGAAGCCGGGCACGTAGCGGCGGATGCTCACCAGCCGCCGGTCCGTCATTCTCATCATGGCCGAATCGTCATCGTCCGCGGTGGTGATGTCGCACTTCGCACTTCGCACCTCGCACTTCGCACTGCCGTTCACGGCGTCCCCGGCCGCCTCCGCAGCAGCTGCCCCACCACGAACGCCCCGATCCGCCGCAGGTTCGACGGGCGGTAGCGCCGCGCCAGCCGCTGCGCCGAGCGCACCAGCGCGTCGAGCGCCGCCGCGTCGGGGCGCTGGTTGTGCACGGCGAAGGCCAGCCGGTCCAGCTCGTTGCGCACCTCGGTCCGGCGCTCCGGGCGCGCGTCCCACACCATCCGCTCCGAGGCGTCGCGGGCGCGGTTGAGCAGGAAGCGGGCGCGCAGGTAGGCGCGGGGCTCCAGCGCGCCACCCTCCGGGCGCGCGACTGCGTACGCCTCCGCCAGCGCCTCCAGCAGCTCGTCGAGCACGAAGGCCCAGGTGTCCGGCTGCATCAGCTCGGCCGGGTCCATGGCCCGGTCGCCGATACGGTCGATCGCGCGCTTGAAGTGCAGCGTGGCCGCCACCACGCCTTCGTCGTCGTCCGTCAGCTCGGCCAGGAAGTCGACGATGGCGTCGTAGACGCGGGCCGCGGCCACGGCGTCGAGCGCGTCGATCTCGTCCACCAGGTCGCTGAGGCGCGACACCAGCGCCTCGCGGAAGCGCTCCGCCGGGTCCGGCCGGTGCTCCAGGTAGAACCCGATCTCGGCGTCCACCAGCGTTTCCAGCGTCACCAGCCGGGCGAAGGTGTCGGCCTTCATGCGGCGGCTCGCGGTGCGCGGGGCGAGGGAGGGTGCGGCATCGGGACAAGCTCCGCCCGCCCGCGCGGCGCGTCAAGGGCGGGAGCCGCCGGGGATCTTTCCCCGCGCGTGGGCGTACAGCGCCGGATGCCGCGCCTCTTCCTCCTCGCGCTCCTCCTGCTCCCGGCCGCCGCCGCGGCCCAGGGAGCCGCCGCCGTCTCCGGCCGGGTGACGGGCCCCGCCGGCGCGCCGGTGCAGGGCGCCATCGTCTCCGCCTTCCCCGAGGCCGGCGGCCCCGCGCGCCGCGTCGCCGCCACCGGCGCCGACGGCACGTACCGGCTGGCGGGGCTGCCGCCGGGGGCGTACCGCATCCGCGCCACCCGCCTGGGGTTCGACGCCGCCGAGCGGGAAGTGTCGCTCGCCGCCGGCGCCGATCTGCGGGTGGACCTCCAGCTCGCCGAGCGGTCGGTGGCGCTCGACCCGGTGGAGGCCCGCAGCCGGCGCGACACCGAGCGCGAGCGCGCCCGCTTCGAGACCGAGGCCGGCGTCACCGCCCGCGTCATCGGCGGCCGGGAGCTGAAGGTCCTTCCGGGGATGGGAGAGGCGGACGTGCTCCGCGCCGTGGAGGTGCTCCC
>DASUNK010000594.1:0-16560 GCA_036277195.1 Longimicrobiaceae bacterium
CGGGTGCGCCAGCGCCAGCACGGCCACCACCTCACCCCCGGCGCGGCCCTCGGCCGCCGCGGAGCGGAGGAACTTGGCGCGGGCGGGGACGTTGAAGAAGAGGCTGCGCACCGAGACGGTGGTGCCGCGCCGGCGGGCGCACTCCTCCACCGCCGCCATCTGCCCGGCGGTCACCAGCACGCGGGTGCCGTCGCCGTCGCGCTCCGCCGTCTCGATGGACAGCCGCGCCACCGAGGCGATGGAGGGGAGCGCCTCGCCGCGGAAGCCCAGGGTGCGGATGGCGGCCAGCTCCGCGGCGGTTTTGAGCTTGCTGGTGGCGTGCCGGTCCACCGAGAGGAGCGCGTCCTCGCGCCCCATCCCGTGCCCGTCGTCGGCCACGCGGATCTCCGTCTTCCCGCCGTTGCGCACGGTGACCTCCACCCGCGCGGCCCCGGCGTCGAGCGCGTTCTCCACCAGCTCCTTCACCACCGACGCGGGGCGCTCCACCACCTCGCCCGCGGCGATCTGGTTGGCCAGCTTCTCGGGGAGGATCTGGATCCGGCGCGGCATCTGGGGCGGCTTCGCTTCGGTGGAGGTTCGGTTTTCGGGGGAGAAGCTAGCCGCGCGCCGCGGCGCGGTCAACGTGGCAGGGCGTAGAAGCGGCGGGCGTTCCCGGTGGTGCGCGCGGCCAGCTCGTCCGGGTCCTCGCCGCGCAGCTCGGCGCAGCGCCGGGCGGTGTGCGCCACGAAGGCGGGCTCGTTGGTGCGGCCGCGGTGCGGCACCGGGGCCAGGTAGGGCGCGTCCGTCTCCACCAGCAGCCGGTCCGCCGGCACCATGCGCACGAAGTCGGCGCCCTCGTAGCGCTTGAAGGTCACCATCCCCGAGAAGGAGGCGTACCACCCCAGCGCCAGCGCCTCCTCCAGCAGCGCCCGCCCGCTGGAGAAGGAGTGCAGCACGCCCACCGTCCCCTGCCCGCCCTCGCGCAGGAGCGCCGCCAGGTCGTCGTCGGCCTCGCGCGCGTGCACCACCACCGGCTTCCCCGTCTGCCGCGAGAGCTCCAGGTGGCGGAGGAAGGATTCGCGCTGCCGCGCGCGCGGCGAGAAGTCGTAGTGGTAGTCCAGCCCCGTCTCGCCCACCGCCACCACCCGCGGGTGCCGCAGCCGCTCGGCCACGGCGGCCAGCGCCTCGTCCGTGGCCTCCGACGCCGCGTGCGGGTGGATCCCGGCCGTTGCCCACACGTCCGGGAAGCGCTCGGCCAGCGCCAGCACGGCCTCCGCGTCGGCCCGGTTGGTGGCGAGCGTCACCACCCCCTCCACGCCGGCGGCGCGGGCGCGCGCCATCACCCCCTCCACCTCCGGGAGGAGGCGCTCGTCGGTCAGGTGCGCGTGCGAGTCGATCAGCGGCATGCCCCCCATCCCCGGAAAACCGAGAGCCGCCACGGCCCTGACCGCGGCGGCTCTCCGGCGTCGTCGTCCTCCCCGGCGGCGCTCAGACCGCGGTGCGCGCCGTGCGGGTGCTGCGGGCCGCAGCCGAGCGCGAGCGCACCGCCTGCTCCGGCGTCTTCGGCTTGTGCGGCCAGCGGTTCTGGATGGCGTTCAGCACCGGCGACGCCACGAAGATCGAGGAGAAGGTCCCGATCAGGATGCCGAGCATCAGCACCAGCGCGAAGTCGCGGATCACCGGCCCGCCGAAGATGAAGAGCGAGAGCAGCGTGGCCAGCGAGGTGGAGCCGGTGAGCACCGTGCGCGGCAGCGTCTCGTTGATCGAGCGGTCCAGCACCTGCTCGTAGCTCATCCCGTGGCGCGGCTTCCCCAGGTTCTCGCGGATGCGGTCGAACACCACGATGGTGTCGTTGAGCGAGTAGCCCACGATGGTCAGGAAGGCCGCCACCGTCCCCAGCGAGATCTCGCTGCGGATCACCGCCAGGAAGCCCAGCGTGATCAGGATGTCGTGCGCCGTGGCGGCGATGGCCGCCAGCCCGAAGCGCCACTCGAAGCGCACCGCCAGGTAGATCAGCGTGGCCAGGAACGACACCAGGATGGCCAGCAGCGCGCGCGTCTGCAGCTCGCTTCCCACCTTGGCGCCCACCGCCTCGGTGCGCACCACCTGGAAGCCGTCCTGGTAGCGCGGGCGCAGCGCCTCTTCCACGATCTCCTTCGCGCCCCGCCCCAGCTGCTCCTGGAAGGTGGGCATGCGCACGACGAACTCGTCGCCGAAGCTGTTGATCTCCCAGTCGTCGTGCCCCGCGGCGCGGACGGCGGCGCGGAGCTGCTCCACGTCGGTCTGCCCGCGCGTGATGTCCACCTGCACCAGCGTGCCGCCGGTGAAGTCCACCCCGTAGTTCAGCCAGGAGCCGTGCTGCACCTGGTTGCGGATCATCCCCCCGAAGCCGATGGCCAGCACCACGGCGGTGACGATGTACGCGCGCCAGCGCCAGCGCATGAAGGGGTAGTTCGCCTTCTCGAACAGTCTCATGTCGTTGTCCTCGCGGCCCCGGTCAGATGGAGAGTCCCTGCGCGGCGGGCGACCGGCGCTCCAGGTAGACCAGGAACAGGGTCCGCGTCACGAAGATGGCGGTGAACATGGAGGCGACGATGCCGATGGCCAGGGTCACCCCGAAGCCCTGGACCGGCCCGCTGCCGATGTAGTAGAGGATGCCGGCCGTGATCAGCGTGGTCAGGTTCGAGTCCACGATGGCGGAGAGGGCGTTCTTGAACCCCTCCTGCACCGCCGGCCGCACCGCCCGTCCGGCGGCCAGCTCCTCGCGGATGCGCTCGAAGATGAGCACGTTGGCGTCCACCGCCATGCCGACGGAGAGCACCAGCCCCGCCATCCCCGGGAAGGTGAGCGCGGCGCCGGGGAGCGCGGCCAGCGCGCCCAGGATGAAGAGGACGTACAGCCCCAGCGCGATCACCGCGAAGACGCCCGCCAGCTTGTAGTAGAGCAGGATCATGACGACCACCGCCGTCACGCCGATCATGCCGGCCAGCATCCCGTTGTCGATGGAGTCCTGCCCCAGCGTGGGGCCGATCGTGCGCTCCTCCACGATCTTGAGCGGGGCCGGGAGGGCGCCGGCGCGCAGCACCAGCGCCAGGTCGGTGGCGTCCTCCATGGTGGCGTTGCCGAGCTCGATCTGCCCGTTGGTGGTGATCTGCCCGCGGATGACCGGCGCGGTGTACACGCGGTCGTCGAGCACGATCGCCATCTGGTCGCCGATGTGCGCCGCCGTCTCGCGCCCGAAGGTGCGGCCGCCGCGGCGGCTCAGCTCGAACACCACGATCGGGCGGCCGAACTGGTCGGTCTGCGCCAGCGCGTTCTGGAGGTGCTGCCCGGTCATGATCGGGTCCGCCTCCAGCAGCCAGAGCGAGGCGAAGCCCGCCTGCTCCTCGGCCTCGGCGACGCCCCAGGCCAGGGTGGTCCCGCGCGGCAGCAGGCGCTGCACCTCGGGGTGGCGCAGGTAGCGGCTCACCGCCTGCGTGTCCGCCACCGCCACCAGCATCTGCCCCTGCGAGCCCAGCCGCGTCAGCTTGCTCTGGAACGGCCGGGCCAGCGTGGCGGCCGCCGAGTCGGCGCCGGCGCTGTCCGCGGGGGCGTTCTTGAACAGCCCGCCCACCGTGGACTGCTGCCGCTCGGCCTGCCGCCCCTCGTTGGGGAAGGCGGCCACGATGGCGCGCTCGATCCGCGGCAGCGCGGCGTTCAGCTCGTCGAGGGGGCGGACGACCTGGAACTCGAGGAAGGCCGTCCGCTGCAGGATCTCCTTGGCCCGGTTCTCCTTCTCGATTCCCGGCAGCTCCACGATGATCCGGCTGTCGCCCGACTTCTGCACCACGTGCTCGCCCACGCCGAGCTGGTCGATGCGCATCCGCACCACCTTCAGCGCGCGCTCGATGGCGTCCGCGCGCTGCTCGGGGGAGAGCCGCGCCTTGGACTCGTCGATCTCGAGCTTGAGGTGGGTGCCGCCCTGCAGGTCCAGCCCCAGGGTGACGATGTCACGGGTGGGCTTCCCCTGCGCGTCTTCCCGCATGTAGTTGCGGTAGAGGAAGAAGACGCTCAGCAGGACACAAACGAGAATGAGCCCCACGCGGGCTCTCGTGCTCTGGAACATATCGGAACGGTCTCGACTCCTCGGGAAAGGAGGCTGGAGGAACGCGGAACAGGTTGTGGCGCGATAACTTGGAAAGCTATCCCCGGCCGCCGGGGAAGTCAACCGGCGCCCCCCGCGCCCGAGGGGGGTGACCGGCTCTTACCCCGGAGGGGCGCGAAGGGTCATCCGCCTCACACCACGCGCGTCTTCCACCGCCCGCGGCGGAAGACGGCGGCGCTCGCCACCGCCAGGGTGGAGAAGGCCACGGCGATGGCCACGAAGACGCCGGTGGGCCCCATCCCCAGCCAGACGGCCAGCGCCCAGGCCAGCGGGAGCTCCCAGAGCCAGAACACCACCAGGTTCAGCCAGGTGGGGGTGGCGGTGTCGCCCGCGCCGTTGAACGACTGGGAGAGCACCATCCCGTAGGCGTAGAAGAGGAACCCGCTCGCCACGATGCGCAGGCACCCCACCGCGTACCCGGCCACCTCGGGGTCGCGGGTGAAGAGGGAGACGATCGGCCCCGCCAGCGCCACGAAGAGGATCCCGATCGCCCCCAGGAAGCACATGTTGTAGAAGCCGGCCCGCCACACCGCCTTCTCCGCCCGCTCCGGGTCCCGCGCCCCCAGCGCCTGCCCCACCATGGTCGCCGCGGCGTTGCTCATCCCCCACGAGGGGAGGAGGGCGAAGATGATGATCCGCAGCGCCACCGTGTACCCCGCGATGGCGTCGCTCCCGAAGGTGGAGAGGATGCGCATCAGGCCGATGAAGCTGGCCATGCCGATGGCGCTCTGCAGCGCGGCCGTGGCCGAGAGCCGGACGATCTGCCCCATCACCGGCAGGTCGAGCCGCAGGTGGCGCCGCGTCACCCGCACCCGCTGGCCGGGGCGGAACAGCCGCCAGAGGGCGAAGGCGGCGCCGACGCCGCGCCCGGTGGTGGTGGCGATCGCCGCGCCCTCCACCCCCAGCGCCGGGAAGGGTCCCAGCCCGAAGATGAGCGTGGGGCAGAGGGCGATGTTGATGAGGTTGGCCACCCAGAGCACGCGCATGGCGATGGCCGCGTCGCCCGCGCCGCGGAAGATGGCGTTCACCACGAAGAGGAGGATGATGACCGCCTCGCCGCCCAGCATGATGCGCGTGTACCCCGCCCCGGCGGCCACCACCTCGGGCCCCGCGCCCATCGCCAGCAGCAGCCGCGGCGCCGCCAGCGCGCCCGACACTCCCAGCACCACCGAGATCAGGAGCGCGAGCGCCACCGCCTGCACCGCCGCGCGGGCGGCGCCGTCCGCGTCCTTCTCGCCGATGCGGCGGGCGACCACCGCCGTGGCCCCGATCCCCAGCCCCATCGCCAGCGAGTAGACCAGCGCCAGCAGCGACTCGGTGAGCCCCACCGCGGCCACCGCCTCGGCCCCCAGCCGCGAGACGAAGAAGATGTCGACCACGGCGAACACGCTCTCCAGCGACACCTCCAGCACCATGGGCACGGAGAGCAGCAGGATGGCGCGGCCGATGGGGCCGGTGGTGTAGTCCTGCTCGGAGCCGCGCAGCGCCTCGCGCACCGACGCCCAGAAGCCGGGCGCGGGCGCGTGCGGGGCCGCGGCCCCGGCCGGTGGGTCGGAGCCGGTCTCGAGCGGGTCGGCAGGCACGGAGCCGCGCTACGCCCGGCGGCCGGTGTTGATGACGTTCACCTGGCGGAAGCGCGCGGGCGGGCACCCGTGGCTCACCGCGTTCGACTGCGAGGGCTGCCCCTTGCCGTCGTTGAAGGAGCCGCCCACGAAGTAGCTGCTGCGGCCGCCCAGGCCGTCCAGCGAGTTCCAGAACTCCGGGGTGCGGATCTGGTAGACCACGTCCTTCAGCATCCCCCCCACCCGGCCGTTCTTGATCTCGTAGAACACCTGCCCGCCGAACTGCGCGTTGAAGCGCTGCTGGTCGATGGAGTACGAGCCCCGCCCCTCGATCAGGATCCCGTCGCGCACGTCGGCCACCAGCTCCTCCAGCGAGACGTCGCGCTCCGGGTTCGGCATCAGGTTCACGTTGGGCATGCGCTGGAATTGCACCGCCGACCAGCTCTCCGCGTAGCTGTTGCCGTGCGAGGCCACCGGGCGCCCGGTGCGCCGGTACCAGTCGGCCAGCCAGGGGGCCTGCTCGCGGGTGGTCTGCAGGTCGTCGAGGATGCCGTTCTTCACGATCAGGTACTCGTCCGGCTTCACCCCCTCGTCGTCCCACCCCACCGTGGCCAGCGAGCCGCGCGCCGAGCGCTCCGCCTGGATGTTCATGAAGTCCGGTCCGTAGCGGAACTTCCCCAGGTACTCCTCCACCGGGTAGATGAAGGAGGTGCCGGCGTAGTTGGCCTCGAACCCCATGATGCGGTCCAGCTCGGTGGGGTGCGCGATCGACTCGTGGATGGTGAGGAAGAGGTGCGAGGGGAGGAGCACCAGGTCGTAGCGCCCGGGCTGCACCGGCTTCGCGGTGAGCTTCCGCACCGCGTCCTCCGCCCACTTCGGCGCGTTCTCCACCAGCCGGGCGTCGCGCACGTGCTCGTACCCCAGCCCCATCGGCTGCACCGGGGTGGAGAGGCGCTGCTGGAAGTCGCCCTCGCCCACCGCGGTGACGTTCATTTGCGGGTAGGCGCGGTAGATGGTCTGCACCGTGAAGGTGCCCTCGGTGGAGGCGAAGGTCTTCTCCTCGCGCACGAAGAACATGGACGAGGTGACGAAGCGCGCCCCCGCGCCCAGCGCCGCCTCGTTGGCCTGGAGGAGGAGCGCCACCTTCTCCTCGATCGGCACGTCGAAGGGGTCGATCTCGACCGGCGAGCGCCAGGTGGCGTCCGGGTACGCCTGCACCGGGGCCAGCTCCACCGGGCGCTGCCGGGCGGCGGCGTTGGCGCGGGCCTGGGCCACGGCCTGGCGGGCCACGCGCTCCACCTCCTGCGGGTTCAGCTCGCGGCTGGCGGCGAAGCCCCAGGCGCCCGCCGCCAGCACGCGCACCCCGAAGCCGAAGGTCTCGGAGTCGCTGAAGTCGGTGATCTGCCGCTCGCGGGTGGAGAGCGACTGCGAGCGCACGCGCGAGATGCGGGCGTCGGCGTAGGTGGCGCCGGCGCGGCGGGCGGCGTCGAGCGCCAGCAAGGCCAGCTCGCGCTGCGCGGGGTCGCCGCCCACGCGGGCCGAGGCGGCGACGCCGTGGGGGAAGGCGACGCCCGTGGCGAGCCCGGCGGCCGTGGCGGCGCTGCGGCGGAGGAAGTCGCGGCGGTTCATGGCTGGGGCCAGTGCGAGGTGCGAAGTGCGAAGTGCGAAGTGCGAAGTGCCCGGCGGATGATACCGGACGGGGGCGCGGGGAGCAACCGGCGGGCGGAAACCGTTTCGGCGGGGGCGCCGTACACGTATCATCATCCGGACGTTCCCGGCCCCTCCGTCCCGTCCCGCACTTCCCCCATGGCCTTTCTGCGCAGCCAGAGCCAGCGCGCCGCCCTGCTGGTGATCCTGCTGGGGATCGCCCTCGCGATCGCGGTCTTCCCCTTCGCCACCGGGCTGCTGGGGATCGTGGTCCTGCACGTGATCTTCGCGCCCGTGCACCGACTGCTCTCGCGCTGGCTGCCGCGCAGCGCGGCCGCCGTGCTGGTGTGCCTCGCCGCGCTGGTGCTGGTGCTCCTCCCCGGCGCCATCCTGGTGAACACCGCCGTGCGGGAAGCGCCGGGCACCCTACGCGCCCTCCGGGAGGGGCGGGTGATGGACCGGCTGGCGGCGCTGGAGGTGGCGGGGATGCCGGTGGGGGCGCAGCTCTCGGCGGCGGGGGGCACGGCGTTCGCCTGGATCTCCGAGCAGGCGTTCACCGTCGTCGGCAGCGTCACCCGCGGCACCCTCTCGCTCGGCATCGCCCTCTTCGGGCTCTACTACCTGCTGATGGCCTCCGGGGCGGCGTGGCGCGCGGTGCGGCCGTACGTCCCCTTCTCGGACGACGCCGCGGAGCGGATGCGCCGCCGCTTCCACCTGGTGACCGAGGCCACCCTGCTCGGCACCTTCTTCACCGCGCTGGTGCAGGGGAGCATGGTGGGGCTCGGCTTCTGGGCGGTGGGCCTCCCCAACGCGGCGTTCTGGGGGACGATGACGGCGCTGGTGTCGGTGCTCCCGATCATGGGGAGCGCCATCATCTGGCTGCCGGGGGTGGTGGTGCTGGCGCTGGACGGGCGCTGGGGGGCGGCGGGAGTGCTGCTGGCCGTCGGGATGACGGCCGCGGGGGCGGACAACGTGGTCCGCATGATCGTCTACAAGAAGGTCTCCGACATCCACCCGCTGGCCACGCTGGTGGGGGCGTTCGCCGGGCTCCAGTGGTTCGGACTGCTGGGGGTGCTGGTGGGGCCGCTGGCCATCGCCTACTTCTTCGAGCTGCTGAAGATGTACCGCGAGGAGTACGGCGCGGACCGGCAGGTGGAGGCGCCGCCGCCGGAGCCGCTGCTCCCGGCCGGCACCACGGCGGTGGACGCTTGAGGAATGGCTTCGTCCTTTACCCCCCATTGTCATCCTGAGGGAGCCGCTGCGCCTACCGAATCAGATGCACCAATGCGGGGCGGCGAGCGAAGGATCTATAGCTTGCGTGGAAACGGGGGGCCGCAGGTCACCGCGTAGACCTTCCGTCACAGGATTCGCTCCAACTGAGATTCGATGCGGACCTACTTCGTCTACATCCTCTCGAACGCCTCGCGCATTCTCTACATCGGCGTCACGGGCGACCTCGTCCGCCGGGTGCACCAGCACAAGGAAAAACAGTTCCAGGGTTCACCGCGAAGTACAACGTCACGAAGCTCGTCTATTTCGAAGCGACAACCGACGTGCGAGCGGCGATTGCACGCGAGAAACAGCTGAAAGCCTGGACACGCGCCAAGAAGGTCGCGTTGATTCAGTCGCAAAACCCTCGATGGCGTGATCTGGCGGTGGAGCTTGGGCTGGTCGAAGGAAGGAATCAGGAGCCGCCGACTTGAAGTCCGGAGGAAGGCACCCTCAGGCGTGTCATCCTGAGGCAGCCGCTGCGCCGAGCGTTCAGATGCACCGATTTTGGGCGGCGAACGAAGGATCTATCGCCTGCCCGCCGCGGATGCAACTCCGGCCCTGAAACCGGCTATAGATCCTTCACTCCGCGCCAAACTTGCTCGCCGGGGAAGGTGCGGTGCGGCGCTCCGCTCAGGATGACAAGCTTGTCTATGGCCTGCGAACTTGACCTACCTTACTCGTAGCCGCGGCGCTCGCGCCTGCGGTAGGTGTAGAGGACGGTCCCCAGCACCCCCGCCGCCGCGATCCCCTGGCCGAGGTCGATCAGGGCGCGCGCCAGCTGCTCGCCGCGCACGGTGAAGCCCGTCACCGTCACTGCCGCGCCCAGCACGCACCACGCCATGCACACCGCCAGCGCCACCGCCCAGGTGCGGCGGCTCTCGCGCTCGGCCTCCACCGCCTCGCGCTCGCGGTCGGTGATGAGCTGCTCGTAGAGGTCGCGGCGGATCGGCATGGCGTCGGCCCGGGGTGAAACCCGCGCGGGAGCGGGCGCGTTACATATCCCCGCGCGGCGGAAGGAGTTCCGCACGGAGGCGGCGCTTGCACCCGCCGCCGCTTTCGCACAAACTTCAGCCGCGACCCCATCCGCCGTACCCCTTCTCCACCCCTCCCTGAAGCATGGCCATACGCGAAGGACGCTGGGACTGCCCCACCTGCGGCACGCGCGGGCTCCTCGGCCGCCAGACGGGCTGCGCCGAGTGCGGCACGCCCCGCTCCGAGGACGTGCGCTTCTACCTCCCCGACGACGCGGAAGCAGTCGGCGACGCCGAGCGGCTGGCCCAGGCCCGCGCCGGGGCGGACTGGCTCTGCGAGCACTGCGGCGCCGGCAACCGCGCCACCGCCGCGCAGTGCACCGGGTGCGGCGCCCCCCGCGGCGAGAGCGAGGCGCGCGAGGTGCGCCAGTACGCCCTGGCCGACCTCCCCGGCTCCGGCGAGAAGGAGCGCGCCGTCTCCCCTCCCCCGTCCACCCGTCCGGCTCGGCGCCGCGGCGGGGTGAAGACGCTGGCGGCGGTCGGCGCGGTGGTGGCCGGCATCGCCTGGTGGAACCAGCCGAAGGACGTCACCGCCACCGTGGCCGACAAGGCGTGGGAGCGCTCCGTCCAGGTGGAGGAGGAGCGCACCGTGCGCGAGGAGGGCTGGCAGCTCCCCTCGGGCGGGCGGCTGCTCGATTCCTTCCGCGCCATCCGCGAGTACCGCAACGTCGTCGACCACTACGAGACCCGCTCCCGGCAGGTCTCCGAGCGGGTGCAGGTGGGGACGCGCACCTACACCTGCGGCCAGCGCGACCTGGGGAACGGCTACTTCGAGGACGTCACCTGCACCGAGCCGGAGTACGAGACGCGCTACCACACCGAGACCTACGAGGAGCCCATCTACCGGCGCGAGCCGGTGTACGCCACCAAGTACCGCTACGAGATCGAGCGCTGGCTCCCCGACTCGCTGGCCGTGCAGCGCGGCGGCGCCGGCGACCCCGCCTGGCCCGAGCCCCGCCTGGGGCGGCGCGAGCGGCTGGGCCCGCGCACGGAGAAGTACGTGCTCACCTTCCGCGACGAGGAGGGGAACACCTTCACCAAGGAGGTGCCGCTCGCCGAGTTCTCCCGCTGGGACGTGGGCGAGCCGGTGCAGCTGAAGGTGCAGCGCTCGGGGAAGGAGATCGAGATCGTGGGCGGGGCCGAGGCCCCCGCGGCGCCTTGAGCGTGAGCGAGGCAGAGCAGGCCGCCGACCACTGGGAGCGGATCTTCGCCGGCGGCGTCGGCGTGGTCTGCGGCCTGGTGCTTGTGCTGGCCGGCTTCCTCTACGCCGATGCCATCACCCGCGGGGGCGACAGCGAGGTCGGCCGCGTGGCCGCGAAGCGCTGGGAGCTGGCGGTCGACACCGAGGTGCTCGACACGGTGGTGCGCGAAGGCTTCATGGTGCCGCCGCGCGCGCGGCTGCTCGACAGCGTGCCGGTGGTGGTCGGGTACCGGCGCGTGGAGGACGGGTGGGTGAGGGCGGAGGACTTCGACGCCGTGGCGCGCGCGGCCCCCGGCGCCGGTCTCCCCATCCCCGTGGAGCGCGAGGCGTCCGCCGCCGGACGGGTGGCCGAGCACGCACCGGGCGAGCGCTACCGGCTCCTCTATCGCCTGGAGCCGCACCACGCGGCCCGCTACCGTTACGCGGCCGAGGAGTGGCACCCCGCGCGGGGGTGGCACGCGGAAGGCACGGGCGAGGCGCCACCGGCAGCCGACCGCGAAGGCCCGCGTGTGCGGGAGCACGTGCGCCACCAGTGGTATGAGCTCACCGTGCGGATGCCGGACGGGCGGGTGTACGGCGACACCGTGCCGCGCGCACTCTACGACCGGGTGCGGGTGGGCGACCGCGTGCGGCTGCGCACCTGGTCGTGGGGATCGGCGGAGGTGCTGAAGGCGCTGGGGCCCGCGCGGGAGGAGGAGCCGTGACACGCCCCCGCGCCGTCTTCGCACGCTCCCTGGCCGCAACGGTGGTCCTCTGCCTCGCGGCGAGCGTCGTGGGCCGCACGCTCAACCGGCCGCGGGTGGTCGCCGCGCGGGTGACGGAGAAGCGCTGGGAGCGCGAGATCTCCGTGCTGGAGCGGCGGACCGTGGTCGAGGACAGCTCCGAGCTCCCCGAGGGCGCGCGGCTGCTGGAGGTGCGGGCCGTCCCCACCGGGTCGGAGCGGGTGCTGGACTCCTACGCGGGACCCGGCAGCGTGGCGGTGGAGCGGAGCGAGCCGGTGTATCAGCCCCGCTACCGCTACCAGCTGGAGCGCTGGGTACAGCTGGACACTCCCCTGCGCCGCGCGGGGACGGTGGAGCCTCCCGCCTGGCCGGACGCGAAGCTGGGGCCCACCCGGCGCGCCTACCGCCGGGACGAGGACTACTGGATCACCCTCACCACCGCCCGGGGGCGCACGTACTACGAGCGGGTGAGCCTCGCGGAGTTCGTGCGCTGGCGGGTGGGACAGGCCGCGCGGCTGCGGTTGCGGGGCGACAACCTGGCGGCGATCCTGGGGAATCCGGAGCCCTAGGCCGCGGGCTTCCCCAGCGCCGCGAGCGCGGCGGGGAGCGCCAGCCACGCCCACTCCTCGTACGACTCTCCCGAGGGATGCAGCCCGTCCACCGCCACGAGCGACGGGTCCGCGCCCGCCTGCCGCGACTGCGGCGTCACGTCCACCCAGCGCGCGCCGGCCCGCTCCGCCTCCTCGCGGGCGATGCGGTTGAAGGCGTCGATCTCCTCCGCGATCCGCGCCCGGTCGCGCCCCGCGGCGAAGGGCGTCACCCCCCAGTCGGGGATGGAGAGCACCAGCACCCGCCCCCCTTCTCCCCCCGCGAAGCCGGCCGCCCGCGCCAGCAGCGCCCGGAAGTGCTCGCGGTACTCCACGGCGCTCCGCCCGCGGTACTGGTTGTTCACCCCCACCAGCAGCGACACCAGCGCATACGGCCCCCGGGGGTCGGCCGCGTCGATGGCCGCGGAGAGCTCGTCCGTCGTCCACCCCGTGCGGGCGACGATCTCCGGCTCGGCCACGTCCACGCCGCGCTCGCGCAGGAGCGCCGCCAGCCGCACCGGCCAGCGCTCCGCCGGGTCCACCGCCTCGCCGATGGTGTACGAGTCTCCCAGCGCCAGGAACCGCATTCCGCCTCCCCGATCGCCGTCCGCCGCGCGGGCGCACCCCGCCGCCAGCACCAGCGCCAGCGCGGCGCACGCGAGCCTGTTCATCTCCATCCGAATACCCTCCCCACGCTGGGCCGGCAAGGTTGCTTCGGAAGATGTTCGGGTTTATGTCTTCCTGCGCGACGCCTCGAGGAGAATCGCCGCGCCGCATCCACCGCTTCTAACCCGCCTCCGTGAGGATGGTGGACGAATCGGGCGGGACGGCGGCGGGCGCGGCGCACAACGATTAGAGCGGCCGTGACTTGCGGCGAACGGGCCGGTGATCGTGGACGGCGTGCGCGGCGCGAGGCGCTTGCGCATTTTCCGCCACCGCATTAGCGTTGGAACGATGAGCCCTACCGCCGCGCGCACCTACATTTGGTATTACTGCTACGGACTCCTGAACGGGAGGCCGGACCTGGTCGCGCACGTCTGACGCAGCACTCTCCGACGCGCAAGGCAAGGCAGGGCTCCCGAGCGGATCGGGGGCCCTTTTTCGTCGCACCCGCCGGCCCACCCCCACGCAAGGAAGCATCGCATGATCATCGTCACCCGTCCGGGCGTCACCGACGCGGAGCTGGACCACATCCGCGAACGCGTGGAGACGCTGGGGATGCACACCCACCTGTCGCGCGGCGAGCAGCGCACCATCATCGGCTGCATCGGCGACGAGAGCCTCCTGGCCGAGGCCGCCCTCCTCTCCCTCCCCGGCGTGGAGTCCGTCACGCCCGTCACCAAGCCCTACAAGCTGGCCTCGCGCGAGTTCGCCGCCGACCCCACGGTGGTGCGCGTGGGCGAGCGCGGCGGCACGGCCATCGGCGCGCGGCGGCTGGCGGTGATCGCCGGCCCGTGCTCGGTGGAGGGGCGCGACATGCTGCACGCCACCGCCCGCGCCGTGCGCGACGCCGGGGCGGGGATGCTGCGCGGCGGCGCCTTCAAGCCGCGCACCTCGCCGTACGCCTTCCAGGGGCTCGGCGAGGCGGCGCTGCGGATGCTGGCCGAGGTGCGCGCGCAGACCGGCCTCCCCATCGTCACCGAGGTGATGGACACGCGCCAGGTGGAGCTGGTGGCCGAGCACGCCGACGTGCTGCAGGTGGGCGCGCGCAACATGCAGAACTTCGCGCTCCTCTCCGAGCTGGGCCGCGTGCAGCGCCCGGTGCTCCTCAAGCGCGGCCTCTCCGCCACGGTGAAGGAGCTGCTGATGGCGGCCGAGTACGTGATGGCGCAGGGGAACCGCGACGTGATCCTGTGCGAGCGCGGGATCCGCACCTTCGAGACGATCACCCGAAACACCCTGGACGTGGCGGCCATCCCGGTGCTCAAGGCCGAGACGCACCTCCCGGTGATCGTGGACCCCAGCCACGCCGGCGGCCGCACCGACCTGGTGGCGCCGCTGGCCTACGCGGCCGTGGCGGCGGGCGCCGACGGGCTGATCATCGAGGTACACCCGTGTCCGACGGAGGCGCTCTCCGACGGCGACCAGTCGCTCTCGCCCGAGGCGTTCCTGGCGGTGATGCGCGGGCTCCGCCCCTTCGCCGAGGCGGCCGGCCGCGAGCTTCCCATCCCCGCCGACCTGGCGGTGGAGGCGGCCGCGTGAGCGTGCAGGAGCTGGCGCCCCCTGACGCGGACGGCTGGCGCGGCGCGAGCCTGGAGGCGATCCGCGACGAGATCGAGCGGATCGACCGCGCGATGATCGCGCTGATCGCCGAGCGGTTGCGGCTGGCGCGCGAGGTGGGGGTGGCCAAGCGCGCCCGCGGCCTCCCGATCCTCGATCCCGCGCGCGAGGCGGCCGTCGTCCGCCGCGCGGGGACCCTCGCCCGCGAGGCCGGCCTCCCGGACGACGACGTGCGCTACATCTACTGGCACGTGATCGGCCTCTCCCGCCGCGCGCAGATGGAGGAGTGACGCGGCCGGTCGCCCGCCGCCTGGTACGAGAAGTCCCTGCCCACCTGGGCGGCGCCGCCCGGGCGCCGCACCGGCTCCGCCGCCCGCCGAAACGGTTGGCATCTCGATTCTCACACCATTCGAGCCGTGGCAGCAAAGCCGCACGTTGTGC
Source organism: Longimicrobiaceae bacterium (assembly GCA_036277195.1). Lineage (GTDB taxonomy): Bacteria > Gemmatimonadota > Gemmatimonadetes > Longimicrobiales > Longimicrobiaceae > Longimicrobium. The sequence goes on from DASUNK010000594.1 coordinate 14,807, forward strand.
TGCGGGTTGCGTTTTTCGGCGAATAACGGTTAGATTTTTCCAGACGAAACAAGCGACGTTCACCCTGCCGTGTCGAACGTTACGCGCCAGTGCACGTACGACTCGCGCCGGAGGGGGACGACGCCTTCCCCATCGAGAACGGGACGGCCGGCGCCCCGGGCCGGAGCCGGGTCGCATCCACGCACGCTCCGGAGCGCTTCCGCGCGCCCGCGCCGGGCCGTTCCCGACCACCCTGAACAGCGAGAGGCGAGGCATGCCGACGGACGCGACGGAGGACACCCGCACCTACATCGTCCTGGTTAACCACGAGGAGCAGTACTCGCTCTGGCTGGCGGACAAGCAGATCCCCTTGGGCTGGTCGGCCGTGGGCGAGCCGGGCTCCAAGGAGGAGTGCCTGGCGTACGTGGAGGAGGTGTGGACCGACATGACGCCGAAGAGCCTGCGGAAGCAGACCCAGGAAGCCTGATCCGGGGGGGCGCCGCGGCGTGCGCGCGGGCCCTCCGCGCCACGCCCAGCCCGCTCCGCGCCCGAGAGGGAGCCGCCGACCGGAGGCCATCGGCGGGGTGCGGGGCTCACGAGAGGGGCGCGGCCGCGCGCCGGACAGCCTCCACCCAACGGATCGCATGCAATGACGCTGCACGCCCAGCCCGCACCCGGCCTCTTCCGGATCCCCGCCGTCGCCCTTCGCCCGGACGCGGCGCGGACCCGGCACGTCCTCTCCATCCTGGACCTGTCGCCCGAGGAGGTGCTCTACCTGGCCCGGCGCGCGGTGCGGATCAAGCACGCTCCCGCCGCCCCGCAGAGCCTGCGCGGCCGCACGGTGGGCGTCTACTTCCGGAAGACCTCCACCCGCACCCGCGCGAGCTTCGTGGTGGGCGCCGGGCGGCTGGGGGCCACCGTGGCCACCTTCGGCCCCGCCGACCTGCAGACCAACACGGGGGAGACGGCGGAGGACACCGCCCGCACCCTGGCCGGCTACCTGGACGTGCTGGTGATGCGCACCAACGAGAGCGTGGAGGAGATGAAGACCTTCGCCGCGCACCCGGGGATGTCGGTGGTCAACGCCCTCTCCTCCGACGAGCACCCCACGCAGGCGCTCGCCGACCTGGCCACCCTCCTGGAGCACTTCGGGCGGCTGGAGGGGCTCCACGTCCTCTACTGCGGCGAGGGGAACAAGACCGCCGCCGCGCTGGCGCTGGCGCTGAGCCGCATCCGCGGGACGCGGCTCACCCTGGCCACGCCGGAGGGGTACGGCCTCAACCGGCGGAAGCTGGCGATCGCGCGGGCGCAGGCCGCCGAGCACGGCGCCACGGTGGAGGAGACGCACGACGCCGGCTCCCTCCCGCGCGGGGTGGACGCGGTCTACACCAGCCGCTGGCAGGAGATGGGGGTGGGGAAGTCGGACCCCGAGTGGAAGACCCGCTTCCGGCCGTTCGCCGTCACCCCGGCGCTGATGGAGCGCGTCTCGGGCCCGGCGACGGTGTTCCTGCACGACCTCCCCGCCGTGCGCGGCGAGGACGTGGACGACGAGGTGCTCGACGGGCCGCGGAGCCTGGCCTGGGTGCAGGCCCAGCACAAGATGTTCAGCGCCATGTCCGTGATGGAATGGTGCGGCGCAGGCGTGGTGGACCACGAGATCTGAACCCGCGGCAGGGGCGCCCCGCCCGGGGCCGCCCTGCCGCGGTGCGTTTGCGGAAGCCCGAGGACACCGCCTGAAACTTCGGTCACGGACGATGGAATCTGCAGCACAGCTC
>DASUNK010000595.1:0-2198 GCA_036277195.1 Longimicrobiaceae bacterium
GGTGGTGAGGAAATCCTCCTCCAGCAGGTCCAGCTCGTCGGGGATGCGGATGGCGATGGACTTGGAGGTCTGGCGGCCGTACCCCTCGCGCCGCGCCCGCACCGAGTCCGGGTGCGAATAGAGGGTGGTGTCCTGCCGCACCTGCTGGTCGCGGAAGAGGCGGACGTGGCCGACGCCGCGGATGCGCAGGTCGTAGCGGAAGGCGTAGCGGCGCTGGAAGCCGCGCCGCGTCTCGGCGCCCTTCTGCGCCTCGCGCCAGAGCGCCTCCAGGTCCGGCGCGTCGGCCAGGCGCGCGGCCGTGTAGCAGGCGTTCGGGTTGGCCGAGATCCCCGCCAGCTGCACGGGGCGGAGCACCGCGCGGAGCGCCTGCTCCACCGTCCGGCCCGCGTCGACGCGGAAGGGAGGCGTGGGCTCGGCCGTGTAGCCGATGCGCTCCAGCCGCAGCCGGTACTCGCCGGGGGCCACCGAGTCGAAGCGGAAGGCGCCCGCCTCGTCGCTCAGCACCGAGCGCTCCTCGCCGCCGCCGGCCGGCTCCAGCCGCACCAGCGAGAGCGGAACGGGCGCGCCCGCCTCGTCCAGGGCGCGCCCGGCCACCGCGCCGAACGGCTCCTGCGCCGCGGCCGGGAGCGCGAGGAGGAAGAGCAGCCCGAAGACCGGGCGTCGGAGCGCATGTATCATGGAAGACCGCCAGGGTTGCGGAGTGGCGCGGGAGAAGGGGACGCCGCGCCGGTTGGCAACCCCGGGGCCGCGGCCGGGAGCGCAACGACGGTCCCCGTCCAAGTCACGATGGAGCAACGAGATGCGCGCGTGGAGCGCGGTGGGGGGGAGATGGGGTGGTGCGTGCGCGCCGTCCACCGGGTGAGACGCCGGGGTGCGGCGTCCCGACACGCGGCGTCAGCGGTGCCAGGCGGTCTCAGTGCCGGCGGGGAGCGCGGCGGGCGGGCGGCGGCCGCGGCGCCCGGTGCGGGTGATCCCTTCCCACCCGCAGCGAGGGCACCAGCGGCGCTGGATGGTGCCGAAGAGGAGGCGCGAGAGCAGCCGGCCGGCGGGCCCCATCCGCACCGGCAGGGTCTCTCCGTCGCACTCGTCGCAGGTGCGGTCCGCCGGGAAGATCAGGTAGATCGTCACCAGCGCCAGCACCAGCTTGGAGCCGAACGCGACGAAGAAGAAGAACAACCAGTTCAGCATCGGGTCCCGCGGATCCCCCGGTGAGGTGGTTCGGCCGCCTCTGCCTGCTCCCGGTACGCTCGCCCGGCCGGCAAGGTTCCGGGGGGTCAGTCCCCCGTCTCCTCCGGGCGCCAGTAGACGGCGTTCTCGCGCTGCAGGAGTCGGGCCCCCACCAGCTCGCGGCGCAGGGTGGCGGAGTCCACGTGGTGCCGCTTGATGATCTCGTTCACCTCGGGCTCCGGGTAGCGCCGCCCGTACTCGAAGCGGGTGGCCAGCCAGCGCAGCACCACGTCGCGCTTCTTGCGCGTGTCGGGGATCTTGGTCAGCCGCTCGCCGGCCAGGAAGGTGCCGAGCACCTTGCGCTCCCAGGCGTCGCCCTCCGCCTGTCCCGCGAGCGACACCATCTTCTCGGGGGTGAACAGGTCGCGGCTGAGCTGCTGGAGCGCGTCGCTGGCCAGGCGGTAGAGGTGTGCCGTCCCCTCGGGGCGCATCTCCACCAGCCCCGCCTCGTGGAGCTTGGCCAGGTGGTGCGAGATAGTGGGCTCCTTCAGCCCCACGATCTCGGCCAGCTCGCCCACGCTGCGCTCGCGCCCGGCCAGCAGGCCCAGCAGCTTGAGGCGCGTCTCGTTGGCGAGCAGCTTGAGGTAGTTGAGTGCGGTCGCGGTCTCCATGATCCTCGATCCTCGTCTACATAGATTACCATCTACTTAGATAGATATCGAATCTCACCCAGGCCCGCAAGCCCCCCTGTGCGGCGGCCAGCCGTCCAGCCACTTTGTTCCGTCGCACTTCGCACTTCGCACTTCGCACTTCGCACTCTCGCACTCTCGCACTCTCGCACTTCGTCCATGCCGACCGTCGCCAACGTCCAGGACCTGAAGAAGAGCTTCGGCCCGCGGGTGATCTTTGCGGGCGTCTCCTTCGCCGTGGACGAGGGCGAGAAGGTGGGCTTTGTGGGCGTGAACGGCTCCGGCAAGTCCACCCTCTTCCGCATCGTGGCGGGGGTCGAGGGGAGCGAGGGCGGCACCCTC